>JBDKEO010000051.1:0-29640 GCA_039795205.1 Actinomycetota bacterium | reverse complement strand
CCAGGCGTGCTCACGGAGGCCACTGCGGACATCGCGATGGCGCTGATCCTCGCCGCCACTCGTCGCCTTGCAGAAGGTGAGCGTGTGATTCGCTCGCAAACCCCGTGGCAATGGGGCATGTTCTACATGCTCGGCATGGGCATCCAGGGTCGCCAACTTGGCATCGTTGGCATGGGCCAAATTGGCATCGCGACCGCCAAGCGTGCACGTGCGTTCGGTATGACGATCGCCTACACCAAGCGCACTCCTCTCGACGCTGCAACCAACGCGGAGCTCGAGGCCACGCACATGGATCTCGATCAGTTGTTGGCCACGAGCGACGTCGTTTCGTTGCACTGCCCGTACTCGCCCGAGACGCACCACCTGATCAACAAGGAACGTTTGTCGAAGATGAAGAAGAATGCGTTCCTCGTGAATACCGCCCGTGGTCCCGTCGTGGACGAAGCGGCGCTCGTCGATGCGCTGAAGGATGGCGTGATTGCCGGAGCCGGGCTCGACGTGTTCGAGCATGAACCGAAGGTGCACGAAGGATTGCTCGGGCTCGACAATGCGGTGTTGATTCCGCACCTCGGCTCGGCCACGGTGGAAACCCGCACGGCGATGGCCAACTTGGCTGCCACCAATGCGCTCGCATTCCTCGCCGGCAAGACGCCGCCGAACCCCGTCAATTAGACGAGGCGCAAACGGATCGGGCCTTTGGCCCGCGATGGATCGACACGCTTACCGCCCTGCGTGATCTGAATCTTCCCTGCGTTGTGCAGTCGGCGCGCCGCGCACCGCGCTGGTTCCATCAAGTCCTGCCAGTCGTCCGGGCGCACCTGACGTGCAGCCTCCGATGGACAGATGGTGGCTCCGCGTGCTCGGGTGGCAAGGAGCGCCAGGATCGCGCTTTCCAACTGCGCGTCCACTTCGCGCAAACCCGCTTTGGCGCACGCATCTGAACACCACTTCACCGCGTCCCAGTTGCGTTGCAGTGATTTACGTGGAGTGATCACCCGTCCACAACGGGCACAGAACTTCTCGGCGATCACTTCTCGGCGAGCGCGAGTGCGTCGACGAGAGTGTTCCACGACAGCGTGGCGCACTTGATGCGCACGGGGAACTTCACCACACCTTGCAGAGCCTCGAGATCGCCGAGCTTGACGTCTTCGTCGACGGGTGTCTCGTCGTCTTCGACCGTCATCATGTGCTTGAACTTGCGCACGATGGCCTTCACGTCATCGACCGACTTGCCCTTCACGGCGTTCGTCATCATGCTCGCAGAACTCTGACTGATGGAGCAGCCTGAACCACTGAACTTCACGTCGGTCACCACACCGTCCTTCACGTCGAGGAAGATGCGGATCTCGTCACCACAGAGCGGGTTGTGTCCTTCGACGCTGACCGCAGGTGGTTCGAGCTCGCCGCGATTACGGGGCGTGCGGTAGTGGTCGAGGATGATCTCGCGGTAGAGGTCTTCGAGGCCGGCCATGACGATTAGAAGATATCGGACGCGCTGTCGAGTGCGTCGGCCAACGAATCGGCTTCCTCGGGAGTGTTGTACAGGTAGAAGCTGGCTCGCGCGGTGGCATTGACACCGAGCAACTTCATCAACGGCTTGGCGCAATGGTGTCCGGCGCGGATGCAGACATTGCGCTCGTCCAACACCTGGCTGATGTCGTGCGGGTGAATGTCGCGGAAGGCGAAGGAGAACGTGGCTCCGCGCAACTCGGGATTGTTCGGGCCGTGGATGACGAGGTCTGTGCCAAACCGCTCGTTCAAAGCATTCATCACGTACGACGACAGTTCGATCTCGTGGCGTCGAATGTTGGCCATACCGATGCCCATCAAGTAGTCGACGGCCGACTTGAGTGCCACCACTTCGGCGATGGCTGGCGTGCCGGCTTCGAACTTGGCAGGGACAGGAGCAGGAGTGAAGCCCTCGAGGCGCACCTCTGCGATCATGTTGCCGCCACCGAGGAACGGCGGCATCTCTTCGAGCAGTTGCTTGCGGCCCCAAAGGACGCCCACGCCTGTCGGACCGCACATCTTGTGCGACGAGAACGCGACGAAGTCGGCGTCCCATGCCTGCACGTCGGTGGGTTGGTGGGGAACCGACTGACAGCCATCGACGATGGCGATTGCGCCGGCTTTGTGCGCGGCCGCGCACAACTGCTGCACCGGGTTGATGGTGCCGAGCACGTTCGACATGGAGGTGAATGAGAAAGCCTTTGCACCATCGAGCAACGTGTCCAAGTTCGTGAGATCGAGCATGTAGTCGCTCGTCAGCGGCACCCAACGCAACACGATGCCGCGCTCAGCGGCGAGCATCTGCCACGGAACGATGTTGGCATGGTGCTCCATGTGCGTGAGCACGACGACATCGCCCGAACCCAAGTTGGCCCGACCCCAGGATTGCACGATGAGGTTCATCGACTCGGTGGCGTTCTTGGTGAACACGATCTCTGCAGCGTCGGGAGCGTTGATGAAGGTGGCGAGAGCACGCCGAGTTGCTTCGTACGACTCGGTGGCTTGTGCGGCGAGGTGGTACGCACTGCGACTGATCGGTGAGTAGTCGTTGGCGAGGAAGTTCGTCAACGCATCGATCACTACCTGCGGCTTTTGCGACGAGTTGGCGCTATCCAGATAGACGAGTGGCTTGCCGTTGATTTGGCGGGCGAGCACCGGGAAGTCCCGGCGAATGGTGGCAACGTCGAGAGTCACGTGGTGCTACGCGTTGACGTAGGCCTCGTAGCCCTGGCGCTCGAGCTGCTCGGCGAGTTCCATGCCACCCGACTTCACGATGCGACCGTCGACCATGATGTGCACGTAGTCGGGGCGCAGTTCATTCAGTAGGCGCTGGTAGTGGGTGATCAAGACGACGCCGAGTTGTGGCCGCAACTTGCGCACCTCGTGGATTCCCTTCGCGACGATGCGCAGAGCATCGATGTCGAGTCCGGAGTCGGTTTCGTCCAGGATCGCCAACTCGGGTTCGAGGATTGCCATTTGCATGATCTCGTTGCGCTTCTTCTCGCCGCCGGAGAAGCCCTCGTTGAGGTGACGATCGACGAACGACGAGTTCATGCCAAGCCGCTTCATCCAATCCATCGCGCTCAAGCGCAACTCAAGAACGGAGAGATCGATGCCCTTGCGCGCGGACAATGCCTGACGCAGGAACTGGATCACCGAGACGCCGGCGATCTCCTGCGGGTACTGGAAGCCAAGGAAGATGCCCGCCTTGGCCCGTGCATCGGTTGGCCAGTCGGTGATGTCGTCGCCACGGAAGTGGAGCGATCCCTGCACGACTTCGTATTCGGGGGAGGCGAGCAACGTGTTGGCGAGTGTGCTCTTGCCGCAACCGTTCGGCCCCATGATCGCGTGCACTTCACCCTCGTTCACGGTGAGAGAGACACCGCGGAGGATTTCGTCCGTGCCCTCAGTGGGCTTGGCGTGGAGGTCGTCGATCCGGAACAGTTCGGCCACGAACCGCAGTGTAGGCGCGGCCATTGGCATTTGCACTATGGAGATAGTGGAAATACCCCGCTCGTGTCACCAACCCCGTTCGACCCACTCGGCGAGGTGCGGTCGCTCCGTGCCGATGGTGGTGTCCGCGCCATGGCCGGGCAACACGATGGTGTCGCTCGGGAACGTGAACAACTTGGTGTCGATGGAATGGATGATCGTGGCGAAGTCGCCGCCCTCGAAGGTGGCATTCCCGGGGCCACCGGGAAAGAGGGTGTCGCCGGTGAAGAGCAACGGTGTGCCTTCCACATGGAACGAGATCGAACCTTCGGTGTGCCCGGGGTTATGGATTGCGTGCAGGCGGAGTCGGCCCACCTCGATCACTTCGGCATCGTCGATGAACACGTCGTACCCGACGTCTTTCAGGCGCGGCGCATCGAGTGCGGTGACGGCAACTTCATAGCCCGCCTCGCGCATGGCGGGGACGGCTTGAATGTGGTCCCAGTGGCCGTGGGTCTCGAGCACCCGGCGCACGCCGAGGCGAGTGCACAATTCCAGGAGTTGTTCGTGCTCGTTGGCGGCATCGATGAGTACGGCTTCGCCCGACTCGGTGCAACGCACCACGAACACGTTGTTCTCGAACGGGCCAACCACGACCTTGTGCACCTCCACACCAGTCGCGCGCCAATGCAGGGTGTCCGACACGTCGTCAGTATGGCGCAGAGTGGACGCTGAACGGGCTCTTGGCCCCGTTCAGGCCCTTGGAAATAGCCCAATGAATTGGCGGTTGGGGGCCCAGAAGGGGCAGACTTGCGGAATGAACTTTGCCTTCACCGAAGAACAGGAAGAGCTCCGCAAGACCGTCCGGGCGTTCCTCGACTCCAAGTCGTCGGAGACCGCGGTCCGCGAGCAGATGGAGACCGACAACGGTTTCGACCCGGCGGTGTGGGCGCAGATGGGCGAGCAGATGGGTCTGCAGGGTCTGTCGATCCCCGAAGAGTTCGGTGGTTCAGGTTTCTCGTTCGTCGAGTTGGGAGTGGTGCTCGAAGAGATGGGTCGCGCGTTGCTGTGCGCTCCGTATTTCTCCACCGTCGTGCTCGCCGCGAACGCGTTGCTGCACTCGGGTGATGATGTGGCGAAGAAGAAGTACTTGCCGGGTATCGCCAGCGGCGAAACGATCGCGACGCTTGCCGCCACCGAGCCATCGGGCGCATGGGACGAGGCCGGCATCACGATGACGGCGAAGGGTTCGGGCAGTGAATTCACTTTGAGTGGAACGAAGATGTTCGTTCTCGATGGTCACACCGCGAACTTGATCATCGTTGCCGCACGCACGGGTAAGGGTGTGTCGTTGTTCGCCGTCGAAGGCAACGCAAAGGGTCTCACGCGCACCGCGCTGTCCACCATGGATCAGACGCGCAAGCAGGCCAAGCTCGAGTTCGCCGACACGCCAGCCACGTTGATCGGCACGGAAGGCAAGGGCTGGGACGTGTTGTCGACGGTGTTCGACCTTGCCGCCGTGGCCTTGGCCGCCGAGCAGGTGGGCGGTGCTCAGCGAGTGCTCGATATGGCTGTCGAGTACGCCAAGGTGCGTGTGCAATTCGGTCGTCCGATCGGTTCATTCCAGGCGATCAAGCACAAGTGCGCCGATATGTTGCTCGAAGTGGAGTCCGCAAAGTCGGCCGCCTACTACGGCATGTGGTGTGCAGCAGAGATGAACGCAGAACTCCCGTCAGTGGCGTCGCTGGCCAAGGCGTATTGCTCCGAGGCGTACTTCCACGCCGCAGCGGAGAACATTCAGATCCACGGTGGCATCGGCTTCACTTGGGAGCACCCGGCGCACCTGTACTTCAAGCGTGCCAAGTCGAGCGAGTTGCTGTTTGGTGACCCGAGTTACCATCGCGAACTCCTCGCTCAGCGCATCGGCATCTAGGTTCGTCACGCGGCATGTCGGCCGTGACCATCTTCTTCGTGGTGATTTCGGCGTTGGCCGTTTTCGCCATCGCCGCGATCACCATTGGTCGCGAGGCCCGGCGTCTGGACTCGGTGGCCCCGCGCGCGGTGTACGACCTCGATGAAGCCGTGGAGTTCGTGGCAGCACGATTGCCCGGTGATTCGCAGGCGCGTTTGACCTACGAGGAACTGCGCAAGCTATTGAAGGCGCACATGCAGTGGCTGCACGCAAAAGGGCTACAGCCGAAAGATGTGATCGACCGTCGGCAAGACATCGTGGAGGAAGTCGTCGTCGGTGAAGAGACGGTCACCGCGTTCCTGCTCGGTCAGGCCGAGTCACTGCGCATCGAGGTGTTGGACGACGTGGACGTGGTGCACGTCGTGCGTCGGCACCTGGATTACTTCGAGGCGATCGGTGCCGTGGGGCCGAGAGCCAACGACACCGATTCCTGACCGACGACGTTCTGTTTCCAGATCGACACGTAACGCTCGAGATTCGGGTTCGAATACGGGTCGTCGTCCAGGCGATCGCGCCAGCGACGACCGATCGTCTCCACCTCGAACGGTTTGAGCAACGGTGACCGCGTCTGCGACTCGAAGTGATACACGCGCGCATGCGGCGTCCACACCACGCGATAGCCGACTTCCTGCAACTTCAAACTGAAGTCGACGTCGTTGTAGTTGGAGGGGAACTTGGTGCACAGGCCGCCGACTCGATCGAAGGCGTCCTTGCGAATGAGGGCGAATGCGGCGATCACGCCCGACACCTCGCGTTGAACGCGCAACATGCACTGGGCGCCGACGTGCTCGGGTGAGCGGTGACGGTAGAGGTCGTAAGGGACGGGATTGAGCAGGTGTCCTGCACTTTGGATCAGCCCGTCTTCGTACAACAGCATCGGCCCGGCCATGGCCACCGATTGGTCTTCGAGCAGTCCGAGCATCGTCTGCAGCGCATCGGGCGAGATCACCTCGGTGTCGTCGTTGACGAGAAGCAGGTGTTCGCCCGTGGCATGCGCGGCGCCGATGTTCACCTTTTCGGCGAAGTTGAACGGCTTGTCATAGTCGACGAACACGACGCGGCGATCGTCGTGACGTGCGGCTGCCTCGATTTCGCGTCGCGCATCGACGGGCGTGTCGTGGTCGAACACCACGATCAACTCCACGTTGCGGTAGGTGAGTGTCGACGTCAGCGATCGCAAGCAGTGGGCTGCCAACACCACGTCGCTGCCAGCAATCGTGCCACGCGTTCCGCGTGTGGGAATGATCGCCGAGACGAGCGGCGTGCCCTGCACGTGTCGCCGAACGCGCACGACAGGTACGGCGGGGTCGAGCTCGCACGAGGCCGTGATACCGAGTCGACGGCAGTGCTCTTCGACCGCATGCAGGGAGGCACCGGGGAGAAGCGATTCGTCGTTGCTGCGGTAGAGCAATTGCGGCAGTCGTACCGGGGCGGTCGACTCACTGAGCCGCAAGGCTCGGTCGTGTTCGTGAGTGATGGCGAGGGACTTCACTCCACCCACCTGTTCGACCGCGCTCAGGCGCGCGGCAATGAGCGTGCCGAAGTAGCAGTGTCCGCGTAGACGCTCGGGCGACCATCCCGGTCGGCGCACCTCCGCATCGTTCTCGAACCGTCGTGGTGCGCCGTGCAGTGAATCGCCATAGACGACTTGTGTCCGGGGATCTGCGAAGGCTGCTTGCAGGTCGGCGAGAGCGTGCTCGGTGAGTGCGTTACCCAAACGCAGGAACACGACGATCGAATCACTCGGCAGAGGAACGATCTCGCGCGCCACCGAGATGCCCGAGCGACGCATGGTGCGCATGCGAGTGATGCGCTCATGTTCGATGCTCGTGCCGAGTACCAGCCAGTGGGACGGTTTCACCGTCGAGGCGAGTAACGACTCTGCAGTGTGGCGTACGTCATGTGAATGCGCGTTGGAGGCGTCGCACACGACGACCAGTCGCGAACTCATCCGAGCAACTTCTTCAGTCCGAATCGCACCGGCCGTGGCAAGTGGCGATATACGAAGCGGGCTGCTCGATAGCGGTCCTCGTGCACCCAGTCGACACGGTGTGTGGCCTGATCCTGCTTGGCGAAGGAATCGTCGAATCGGTATCCCTCGAGGGAACCGTCACTGCCGTACTTCGCAGAGACTCGCGCTTCGACTCGACTCCCGATCTCTGCGTCCTTGCGCGCAAGGTCAGCGAGATAGCGCTCGACGTCTGGAGGGTTGCTCATTCAGATCATCATGTTGAGATTGACGGTGATCGCCTTCCCCAACTCTTGGTCACCCACGATGTCCACCTTCGTGGAGAGTGGATCGACGCGACCCATGGCCAGTTCGCAGAACGTGTTGCTGTCCATCTTCAGGGTGGCGATTGGATCGGCCACCGAGTCGACGACGGCGGCGCGACCGTTGGTGACGAGCACCGGAACGCTGCGCCGAACGGGCCCGGTGATTTCGAGCACGACTCCGCGTCCTTCAGGAGTCTGCGCTCGCTTGCCGACGACGATTGGCAGTGTGCGCAGCAGGCGATCGATCGTGTGTTCTGCGGCAGGGCCACCATCGTTACCCGGCTTGCCGAGGGCGCGACGAATGTCTTGCTCGTGCGCCCAGCAGTCGAGCACGCGGATGTGCAGGAAGTCGGCCATCGTCCCCGGACCGGTGGGTGTCATCGTCTCGCGATTGAAATATTCGTCGCCCGCATCCTCGAGGAAGTCACAGCTGTCATCGATCAATTCGTTCCACTCGGCAAGCACCTCGGCACCCGTGAGGTGACGGCGAACGTCCACCTCATGTTCGTTGAACTCGCCGATCGGATTCTTGACGTGGTCATTCGGCTCAGCGCGGTGCTTGGTGATGGGGAGACCCACCATCATCCGCTCCGTTCCGATCAGGTGCGACAACGTGTCCTGCACCGTCCATCCCGGGCAGGAAGTCATCGTCTTCCACTGCGCTTCGGTGAGGTCTGCACACAATGCGGAGATCGACCTCCAAGTGTGGGTGAGCTTGTCGATGGTGTCGGTCGGCCTCATGGCAACTCCTATCTCGCAGGGTTCTGAATCGTCTGCCACTCACGGTTCTTGAGATATGGCGAGAACGCTTGCCCAATCGAGCGAAGGTCGGCATCGGTCTTCGGGGTCTTGATTTCATACAAGCCCGGGAAAGTGGAGTAGTCGATCGTGAGATCCCACAGGCGCAATGCCTCATCACCGAGAGGAGCGGGCACGACGACGGGGCCAAACACGGCTCGGCCGCCGAGTCCGTCGAGTACCGGTACGCCAAATGCCGCCAGCTCACTCACGGCATGTTCGTGGTCACGCTTGATGTCGTCGTGCGTGGTCGGGTCGGCGAGTGCTTCGTCCCAGACGGTGGCGGGTTGACCGATGTCGGCGAGCAACGCGACTGCAACCTCGTGTTCGTATGGGCGGCGACCCTCGTAGTGCAGTGCGGTAGCTGCACGTAGGTACCACTCTCCGCACAGCGCGTTGTCGCGGCGACGAAGCAACGCGCCGATTCGCATTGGCGTCCATCCGTAGGCAATTTCCCGCTCCCACGGGTGCTTCTTGCCCTCGGTTCGGTTGATCTCTTCGAGGCTGAAGAACTTCCAGTTCACTTGCAAATCGGTGAGGCGCGATACCTCGCGAATCCACAGCGAAGTTTGGAAGGCCCAGGGGCAGATGGGGTCGAAGTAGAAGTCAATTTCGGTCGGACGCCGTACCAATCCGCTCATTCGCTCTGAGACGCTACACGACTAGATTTGTCCCCATGGCCCGACACAGTCGATTCGAACACACGCGTTTCCTCGGCGACAAGCGCACGCAGCTGGTGTACGACACGGACGAGTGGGCGGACCAGTCGGTGATCGACGAGATCGCCGAGAGCGGTGTTGGATTGTGCTTCGGACCGGACACGTTGGCTGAGGCTCGCAATCGCGGATACACACTCGCCACGCCGGGCAAGACGCGGCGCCATCTCAAACCGCGTGCCTGACGTGTCGTGAACGGCACCCTGCTCTCTGGCGGGTTGAAACTCGACCGTTACCTGACGCAGCCAACCGGCAAGAACGGCGCGTTGCCCGCACTCGTACTGTGCCACGGCTACCCGAGCGGAGGAATCGACGCGCGACACTCGGCTGGCACGTTTCCTGAACTCTGCGACCGCGTGGCGAGCGAACTCGGTTGGGTGGCAATGACGTTCACCTTCCGCGGTTGTGCGAACAGCGAAGGCGATTTCTCGATGCAGGGTTGGGTGGATGACTTGCGCGCTGCAGTGAGCCATGTGGTGGCCGAATCCTCACCTGGCGGAATTTGGCTCGTCGGTAACAACACGGGTGGTTCGCTTGCATTGTGTGTTGCAGCAGATGATCCGCGGGTCAACGGGTGTGCCTTGCTTGGTGCACGTGCCGACTTCGACGACTGGGCGGAGCAGCCACGTCGATTCCTCGAGCACTCACGCGAGATCGGCACGGTGCGTCGACCGAGTTTTCCGCCATCGGTGGAGGAGTGGGGCCGCGAGTTGCGGCGCTTCCGTCCGACTGATGCGGCGAAGCGTTATGCGCCGCGACCGTTGTTGTTGATGCATGGTGCGGATGACGACGTCGTACCCACCGCAGACTCGCGCGTACTTGCGCAGGCGCATGGCTCTGCCGAGTTGCAGATCGTTCCAGGGGCCGGACATCGACTCCGCCACGATCCACGAGCGATGGCAATGCTGCTCGGCTGGTTGGATCGTCAGAGAACTCAGGCCGGCTTGTAACTGCGGGAGTGCCACTCCCAGGCACTGCCCACGATGTCACGAAGATCGCGAGTGGCCTTCCAGCCGAGGATCGCACGCACGAGCGTCGGATCGGCGAACACTGAAGTGGGATCACCGGCGCGTCGCGGAGCGAATTCGTAGGGAACTTTGCGTCCGCTCACCTGTTCGGCCATGTCGATCACTTCGAGCACGGACGTGCCCATGCCAGTGCCTACGTTGCAAGCGATGCTCGGCCCGCCAGTGGTGAGGTAGTCGAGCGCCTTGACGTGGGCATCGGCCAGGTCGATCACGTGGATGTAGTCGCGGATGCACGTGCCATCGGGAGTGGCGTAGTCGTTGCCGAATACTTGGAGTGGGCCGCTCGCGCCCAACATTGCCTTCATCACGCGAGGGACGAGATTCTGTGAGTGCGACCAGTCCTCGCCGATCGAAGCGTCATCGCTGGCGCCTGCGGCGTTGAAGTAGCGCAGGCTGACCGAACGCAAGCCGATCGCGTTGCACGACGTGAGGAATCGTTCCATCGTCGACTTCGTCTCTGCGTACACGCTCTCGGGGCGCGCTGGCTCGTCCTCGGTGACTGGGATGCGCTCAGGGTTGCCGTAGATGCCCGCGGAGGACGAAAAAACGATGTGCTCGACGCCGTTGGCGAGCATGGTGTGCACGAGCGAGATGGTGCCACCGACATTGTTCGACCAGTAGCGAAGGGGTTGTTCCATCGACTCACCGACCGCCTTGTATGCCGCGAAGTGGATGACCTCCGTCACGTCGTACTTGCGCAGGGTCTTCTCCACGACGCGTTCGTCGCGGATGTCGCCTTCGACGAACGGAGTATTGCCGATTCGTGAGCGTGTGCCGAGCTCCAGCGTGTCCAGCACGACGACATCCCTGCCTTGTTCGACGAGGGCGCGCACCGTGTGCGAGCCGATGTAGCCGGCGCCACCGGTGACGAGAATCGTCATGTAGTCACCCTAACGAGCGGGCTTGCGTGCCGGTTTCTTCGGGCGATCCTGCTTGTCGAGATCTGCAGCCTTCTGCATTTTCTTGAACCCGCGCACCTTGAGCAAGGCAGCGGGTGAGTGGATGTCGGCGACCGAGCGCGGTTGAGAATCCGAGAAGACGCCTGCTGCCTTCTTCCAACCTGTCGGCCTGATACCGAATCGCTTGCCGAGCAGTGCAATGAAGATCTCGGCCTTTTCTTCGCCGTATCCAGGCAAGGTGCGGAGACGTCGCTTCAGCTCGGTTGCATCATCGACGCCCTTCCAGATGTTCGCGCCCTTGCCCGAGTAGTCGTCGGCGATGATCGTGCAGAGAGCGTGGATTCGCCGCGCCATGCTGTCGGGAAAACGGTGGATGGCTGGCTTCTCACGACACACCGAGACGAACTTCTCCACGTTCATCGCGGCGATCTTCTTCGCGTCGCAATGACCGAGGCGCTGCTTGATGGTGTACGGACCGGTGAAGGCCCACTCCATCGGTACTTGCTGGTCGAGCAACATGCCGATCAACAGAGCAGTGCCGTCGCGGTGTAGCAGTCGATCACCGGCAGGAATACCGGTGATATAGAGCGGCTTGGGTGTTGCAGTCGTGGTCATGTGTGGTCCTACTGGTGAAGTGCAGAAGGTGCGGCGGGATCGATTCCGTAGCGGGCGATCGCGTCGGCCACGACCTTACGATCGACCGTCCCTGCGTTGGCCAACTCTGCGAGCACCGCCACCACCACGTGCTCGGCGTCGATCTCGAAGTGGCGGCGCAAGGCTTCGCGAGTGTCGCTACGGCCCATGCCGTCCGTGCCGAGAGCAACGAACTTGCGCTGGCCGACATATGGCGCAATCTGCAGCGGCACCGAGCGCATGAAGTCGCTCACTGCCACGACGGGCCCTGTGGTGTCGCCGAGGATGCTCTCGACGCGCGACTTGCGTGGGGTTTCTGTCGGGTGGAGTCTGTTCCACCGCTCGGTCTCGAGACCATCCTCGCGGAGCAACTTGTATGACGTGGCCGACCAGAGATCGACACCGACGTCGTAATGCTCGAGCAACTCCGCCGCTGCGCGACGCGCCGCGCCATGCGCCGAGCCAGAGAAGAAGATGGATGCGCGATGCTTGCCACCACTTGCGGCTTGCCACTTGTAGAGGCCACCCATGATGTCCTGCTCGATCGAAGCGACGTCCGGACGCGCCGGCATCTCGTAGTTCTCGTTGTACACGGTGATGTAATAGAAGACGTCTTCCGGATTTGCTCCGTACATCCGATCGATTCCGTGCTTGACGATGGTTGCTACTTCGTAGGCGAATGCGGGGTCATACGCCTGGCAGGCGGGGATCATGCTCGCATGCAGGAGGCTGTGGCCGTCCTGGTGCTGCAGGCCTTCGCCGAGCAGCGTGGTGCGACCGGCAGTGGCGCCGAGCAGGAATCCGCGTGTGCGCGAATCCGCTGCTTGCCAAATCAAGTCGCCGACACGTTGGAAGCCGAACATCGAATAGAAGATGTAGAACGGCACCATGGGCACACCGCGCGTGGCGTAACTCGTGCCCGCGGCGATGAAGCTCGACATGCTGCCTGCCTCGGTGATGCCCTCTTCGAGGATTTGGCCTTCGGACGACTCGGAGTAACTGAGCAACAGCGCGTGGTCGACGGGCTCGTACTTCTGACCGTGTGACGCATAGATCTTGAACTCCGGGAACAACGAGTCCATGCCGAACGTGCGTGCCTCATCTGGAATGATCGGAACGACGCGCGAACCGAATGCGTCATCGCGACCGAGGTTGCGCAATAGGCGAGTGAAGCCCATCGTGGTGCTCACCGCCTGACCACCGCTTCCCGAGTTGAACTCGTCGAACGCTTTCGGATCGGGGAGAGTCAGCGGGCGTCGGACCGTGGTGAGACGGCGGGGAACCGCCCCACCCAGTGCACGACGGCGCTCCATCATGTACTGGTACTCGACGGAGTCTTCAGCAGGTCGGTAGTACGGCGGTTGGTCGGCGGAGAGCGCCGAGTCGGGGATCTCATCTTCGAGATGCAGACGTGAGCGCAGGTTGCGCAATTGCTCCTCGTTCATCTTCTTGATCTGGTGCGTGGCGTTGCGACCCTCGATCTCCGGACCGAGTGTCCAACCCTTCACCGTCTTGCACAAGATCGCAGTCGGCCTGCCCGAGCCGAGGTTCTCGCTCGCAGCCTTGAACGCCGCGTACAACTTGCGGTAGTCGTGACCACCGCGCGGCAGCAAGCGCAGGTCTTCATCCGAAAGGTGCGAAACCATTTCCCTCAAGCGGGGATCCGGACCGAAGAAGTTTTCGCGAATGTAGTTGCCGTTCTCCACCGTGTAGCGCTGGAACTCACCGTCCACCGTGGTGTTCATCTTGTTGAGGAGCGCCCCAGTGGTATCGCGGGCGAGGAGTTCGTCCCACTTCGATCCCCAGATCACTTTGATCACGTTCCAACCCGCGCCGCGGAACACGGCTTCCAGTTCTTGGATGATCTTGCCGTTGCCGCGCACCGGGCCATCCAGTCGTTGCAGGTTGCAATTGACGACGAAGGTGAGGTTGTCGAGGTGCTCGCGGGCGGCGAGTGAAATCGAGCCGAGCGTCTCCGGCTCGTCGGTTTCGCCGTCTCCGATGAACGCCCACACCCGACTTTGCGAGGTGTCATCGAGTTTGCGGTTGTGCAGGTAGCGATTGAAACGCGCTTGGTACAGCGCGGTGATCGGGCCGAGACCCATCGACACGGTGGGGAACTCCCAGAACTCCGGCATCAATCGCGGGTGCGGGTAACTGGAGAGTCCCTTGCCGTCGCGGCCGATCTCGCGGCGGAAGTGATCGAGATCGTCCTCGTTCAAGCGACCCTCGAGGAATGCGCGCGCATAGATACCTGGCGCGGCGTGACCCTGGAAGTAGACGTGATCGCCGGGTTGACCGCCATCTCGACCACGGAAGAAATGGTTGAAGCCAACTTCGTACAAACTTGCGGACGAGGCGAACGTGGAGAGGTGGCCACCGATGCCCTCAGCGGCCATGTTGGCGCGCACCACCATCACGGCCGCGTTCCACCTGATGAATGCGCGGATGCGGCGCTCGATGTGTTCATCGCCGGGGAACCACGGCTCTTGCTCGCGGGGAATGCTGTTGACGTACGGCGTGGAGACGGTGGCAGGGAAACTCACCTGTGCGCTGCGGGCACGCTCGAGCAGTCGCGAGAGCAGGTAGCGGGCGCGTGTCTTGCCGTGGGTATCGACGACCGCGTCGAGCGAATCCAACCATTCGGCGGTTTCGCCCGGGTCAGTGTCGGGGAGTTGATGCACTGAGCCGTCAAAGATCATGTACTCATTCTCGCAGAACGAATCGTGTGGGATGAGATCGACGGGTGCGCGGTAGGGACGTCCCGATCCGCAACAATGCACGGGATGGTTCTCATCTACACGGACGGCGCATGTTCGGGAAATCCGGGCCCGGGTGGCTGGGCGTGGGCCGTTGCGCCGAGTGGCGAGCCGCAGGCAAATGGCGGTGAAGCACATACGACGAACCAGCGCATGGAACTCACGGCGGTGATCGAAGCGATCAAGTCGGTGCCCGCAAGTGAGCCCGTCGAGATCCGCTCCGACAGCACGTACGTGGTGAATTGCTTCCGCGACGAGTGGTGGAAGGGGTGGTTGAAGCGAGGGTGGCGAAATTCACAGAAACAACCGGTGGCCAACCGCGACCTATGGGAGCCGCTGATCGACATGGTCAACGAGCGTGGCAACGTGACGTTCTCCTGGGTCAAGGCGCACAACGGCGATCCGCTGAACGAACTGGTGGATCAACTCGCCGTGGCGGCATCACTCGGCTACGCGCGCTGAGTTCGAGTCGGTGCTTCGGGTTGGCTGATCAGCCGACCGTTGCGTAGTGTTTCCGCATGGATCTCAACGGAGCAAGTGCAATCGTCACGGGTGGTGCATCGGGTATCGGAGCGGCGTGTGTGCGTTTGCTTGCCCAGCGTGGAGCGAAAGTCGTCGTCGCCGACATTCAGGATGAAAAGGGCAAGGCACTAGCCACCGAGGTGGGTGGCGCGTACTGCAAGGTGGATGTCACCAACACGCAGGACATCATCAACGCCACCGAGATGGCCAAGTCGATGGGTCCGATTCGCGCACTCGTCAACTCTGCTGGCATTGGCTGGGCACAGCGCACGGTAGGCAAGGACGGCACATACGAGTCGGCCGCCAACTTGGACGCATTCAAGAAGGTCGTCGCGATCAACTTGATCGGAACGTTCGACTGCATTCGTATCGTCGGCACGGCGATGAGCACGAACGAGCCTCTTGCCAACGGTGAACGCGGCGCGATCTGCAACCTCGCTTCGGTTGCCGCGTTCGACGGACAGATCGGTCAGGCCTCCTACTCAGCCTCGAAGGGTGGTGTCGTGGGTATGACGTTGCCGATCGCACGCGATCTCGCCGCCATCGGTGTGCGCGTGAACACCGTCGCGCCGGGCCTCATCGACACGCCGATCTACGGCAGTGGCGACGCGAGCGAGCAGTTCAAGGCCAACTTGCAGAAGGGCGTGTTGTTCCCGCAGCGACTCGGCTTCCCCGAGGAACTGGCGAGCATGGTGGTCGAGACGATCACCAACAGCTACGTGAACGCCGAGACCATCCGTGTGGATGGCGGCATTCGCATGCAGCCCAAGTGACCTTCGTCCTCCACCAGGATCCGTTCACACCTTTCGACCAAGTTCCGTCGCGCAATCTCACCGGCTTCGTGCCGATGGGGTTCTACGACGAGATGATTCCCGTCGCGCCGACTGACGAGTTTCGTCATCGTGTCGGCACGAAGCCACTCGACCTCGATCGATGGCTACCGGATGATGTCGAATCTGCTCCCACCATTGCAATGAAGCGCGAGTTGCTGGCGGCGCGCCGCGACGACGTGGTGGCGCTGCACCCTGGCGGTGAGGCAGCTGCGGAGGAGGCAGCCCGACTGATCGGCGAGTTCAAGGGCGTGAAGATCGAGAGCGGAGGAGTGGACGCCCTCGTCGAGGCTGCGCTGTTGGTGCCTGACGATCTGACCGTCCTTGCACCGAGTTCGTCACGAGATGGAGACGAGCGACTCGTGTTCGTCGCCGGCGTGGTGTGTTCGCCGAGTAGGTGGCGTCTTGCTTCGAAGATGGGCAAGGACATGATGACTACACACCAACCCGTGGCGCGATACGGCGAACAGATCGGATCACCCGTGGACACGTTGCTCCGACGCTTGACCGTGGATCGGCCGCTGTGGCGATCCAATTGGACGCTCGTGGATCATCCCGCGTTGTTCCAGCCCGATCCACCTGAACGCCCACTTGGGGTGAGTCCGGAACACCTGTGGGTGCGAATGGAACGCGAGACGCTGCGCCGTCTGCCAGAAACCGGTGGGGTGCTGTTCACGATTCGCGGCTTTCAGCAGTCGCTCGCGGACTACGTGCAGGGATCACCTGAACGAGCAAGCACGCTGCGCGCGCTGGTCGAGCGGTTGCCTGACGATGTGGCGAGATACAAGTCGATCTACGCGTATCGCGAGCTCGTGCTCGCGTGGCTGGCTCAGCGCAGCTGAATCGTCAGGTCGTGTAGTCGGCGTTGATCCGTACGTAACCGTCGGTGAGGTCGCAGCCCCACACGGTGGCGCTCGCCGAACCGGTGCCAAGACTCACGTGAATGCGCACGTCCGTGCCCTTCATGTAGTCGCTCAGCGTGCGCAGATCGGTTTCGCCAAGCGGAGTGGGGAACACCTCTTGGCTCCCGAAACGGATGATCACCTGATCCTCGGACACATCGGTGAATTCGTGGCACTTGCCGATGGCCATTGCCACTCGACCCCAGTTGGGGTCGGCGCCGTGGACCGCGGTCTTTACGAGCGGCGAGTTGACGATCGACTTGGCGATCGTCTTGGCCTGGCGTTCGTCGCGCGCTGAGTCGACACACACTTCGATGAGTTTCTCGGCACCTTCGCCGTCGCGCGCCACTTGTTTGGTCAAGGACAGCGCCACCTCATGCATTGCCGACTCGAGCGCAGCGTGATCCACCTTGCCTGCGGCGCCGCTTGCCATCACAATCGCGGTGTCGCTCGTGGAGGTATCGGTGTCGATCGACACACAGTTGAACGTCTTGTCGATAACGCGGCGAAACATCTGGTCGAGCTCGTCACCATCGATCAGGGCGTCGGTGAACATGAGCGTGATCAAGGTCGCCATGTTTGGCTCGATCATGCCGACACCCTTGGCTACGCCGACCACGCGGGCAGCACCTACCGACGCCTCGGCAACTTTGGGCACGGTGTCAGTGGTCATGATGCCGCGAGCCACCGCGAGTGCGTCGACGTCGTGCGGGTTGTTTGGCAGGTTCATCAAGCCGGCACGCACTCGATCCATCGGGTAGCGGCGACCGATCACCCCAGTGGAGGCGATCAGCACGTCTTCAGCGGCACAACCAAGTGCATTCGCCACGCCCTCGACTACTTCCATTGCGTCATTCATTCCCATTTGACCGTTGGCGACGTTGGCGTTCTTGGAGATGACGACCACCGCATGCGCACGGTGGTTGGCGACGTGGCGGCGACTGACGATCACACTCGGGCCGGCAAACCTGCTCTGGGTGAAGACGCCAGCTGCAGCGCAGGGCCCTTCGGTGCGAACGAGAGTGAAGTCGTCGGTCGAGTCCTTGATGCCGATGTTCGTGACGTGACTGTGGAAGCCCTCGGGCAGCCGGATGGTCACGACTTGGCGAAGTGTCGTTCGATGTTGTCGAGTGTGGAGATGATCGCCTTCTCGTTGCGTTCGACCGCGTTCATCGCCTTGAGAAACAGTCGTGCCCTGTTGGTGGAGTAATCGAACTCCTCGACGAGACGGGTGCCGTTGCCTTCAGGTGTGAGCACGTAGCGCCACACGTGTCCGCCGACGTGTCGCCAGCCGATGCGTTTGCCTTCCTCGAATTCGACCACGGTGTTGGTCATTCGATAGGGCAAACCGATTCGCATGTTCATTCCGAACTTGGCACCGAGCGAGAGGCGGGCGGGGTACTTGCCGTGCGGATCACGAACCGTTCCCGATCCGTCGAAAACTTGGTGCATGCGCGGATCAGCGAGGAGATCGAACACTTCCTTCGGAGAAGCGGCAATCGTCCGCTCGGCATAGACCAACTCTCTGTTCGCGTCGTGAGGCATGCCACAAATCTACGGTGTGCGGACGGCGAGAGCAGAGAGCACCGCCGTTGCTGTTCGTCGTCCCGAGTACATCGCTCCTTGGATCGAACCGGTGTCACGATGATCGCCACACACGAACCGTCCTTCGCCAACGACGACGGACTGCTTGGGTGAGAAGGGAGGGGACTGCACCGGCCCGCCGTGGTGGATGCGGTACGTCTCGAGATGGCGCCAGGTGTCCACGCGCGGACCCCACCAGCCACGCAATTGAGCGCGAGTAATGGATTCAATGTCGCCGTCGACCATTCCGGGCAGAGCAGCAACGATCAGATGCTGATTGCGTGGTGCGTAAGTCGGGGCCACGTTGCTCATCACCGCCACGTTGAGCACTGGACCTTTGCCAGTGCCGTCCAAAATGACCATCTTCTTGTTCGTCGGTGCTTCGTCGGCGGCGAAGTAGACACATCCCACTTGTCGCGAGCGCACCTCGGGCATTCCCAGCAATCGCGACGCCGCGGGGCCATCGGTGGCTACCACCACGGTACGCGCGGTGAGCGATTCGCCCGAGGCGAGCCGCACGGTCGTGCCATCGATTCGTTCGACGGGCGAGTTAGGTCGGACGGTGTCGGCGGGGAGTTTGCGCGCGAGTGTCTCGGGAAGTTCTTGCATGCCCGTGCGCGGTACCGCACTCGTGCCGTCGCTCAGCATGCGGAAGATGATGTCGAACATGCGTCGTGAAGTGGCGAGAGCGGGGTCGAGTTGAATGCCCCCGAACAACGGACGTAAGAAGCGGTCGATCATCGTGTTGGAAAAACCGAACGCGCGGAGCGCAGCAGCAGTAGAGATGTCCTGGCCGCGCAGTAGTCGTCGTGGCTCGACCCGATGTGCGCGGTGCCGCAACCAAGCGATACGCAGCTTGTCCGCGGGGGAGCCGATGGGCGCGAGCGCAGTTGCGGGCAAGGTGGTCGGTGACCGGAACGGATCGCCGACGACGTGTCCCTTGCCGTTCATCCAGACGAGTGCGCCGCTATCGAAGTGACGTAGGTCGAGTTCGGAGAGATCGAGGTAACGCGAGAGTTCGGGATACGCGGTGAGGATGACCTGGAAACCGCGGTCGAGGAGGAATCCGTCGTGGCGATCGGTGCGTACGCGACCGCCAACTGCATCGCTCGCCTCGACGATGAGCGGCGAGATGCCGTGGCGCTCGAGTTCGAGTGCGCAGGTGAGCCCGGCCAAGCCGGCGCCGACGATGACGACGTCGCGCTCTGAGGTCATTTGTGGAGCAGTGCCCGCAATGCCGATTCGAGATCGCGGTGGGCGAAGCGGTAGCCGCTTGCCTCGAGTCGCTCCGGCACCACGCGCTGTCCGGTGAACAGCAGCGCATCGGCCAACTCTCCGCCGAGCAGGATACGCGGGCCGAAAGCGGGAACGGGGAAGAGGGCGGGTCGCTTGAGCACTCGAGCGAGCACCTTGGTGAACTCCGCGTTCGTCACTGGTTCTGGAGCGGTGAGGTTGACCGCACCGTCGACGTTCGCCGTGAGCAGGTATTCGATCGCATTGAGTTCATCGGTGATCGAGATCCAGCTCTGCCACTGCTTGCCATTACCGAATCGTCCACCGACACCGAGACGGAAGAGCGGCAACAACTTCTTCAGCGCGCCGCCTCGCGGGCTGAGCACGATGCCCGTGCGCAGAAAGACGGTGCGCACGCCGGCTGCCTGTGCGGGCGCCGCTGCTGCTTCCCAGTCGCGGCAGACGTCCGCAAGGAAGCCACTACCCAAACTGCCGTTCTCGGCGAGACGTTCGTCGCCTCGTGCGCCGTAGTAGCCAATGGCCGAACCGGAGAGAAACACCTTCGGCTTGTTGGCCGCCGATGCGATGGTGCGCGCCAACAATGCCGTGCTCAAGGTGCGGCTCTCCAGAACTTCACGCTTGTATGCACTCGTCCAACGCTTGTCGCCGATGCCGGCACCAGCAAGATGGATCACTGCGTCGGCACCATCGATTACCGAGGCATCGATGAGTCCGGTGCGCGGGTCCCATTGAGATTCACCGGCGCGTGCCGAGCGGCGAACGAGTCGCGTGACCTGATGGCCGTTTTTGGAGAGCTGTTCAGCGAGAGGGGTGCCGATCAAGCCACTGGCACCAGAGATGACGATCTTCATGAAGGTCAGGTTACGACCCTGCCCCGAATGGGCCGTTGTCGAGCGTCAGGGAATGACGACCGGCACAGATGTCACCACCGTGTTCGGTCTGTACAACAAGCGGGCCTTGAGCTGCAGTGCCGACTGGTTATGCAGCCACTGCGTGCTGAGGCTGGTGACGAACTCGGGGATCACGACCGTGATCAAGTCGTCGGCCGACTCGCCCTCGAGTTCGTTGATGCGGTTGAGGATCGGCTCTGCAAGATCGCGGTACTCGGAATAGACGGTCTCCAATTCGACGTCGAGTCCGAAACGGGCCCACTCGTCGGCGAGTCGTTGGCGGTCTTCCTCAGAGTGCACCACCGACATGGCGATCAAGCGATCCGGTCGCAGGCTCTCGGCGTATTGGATTGCTTGCAGTACGCCGCGGTTGACCGAGCCGACCAGCACGATCACGAAGTGAGTGTGGAACGGAGCGACGTATTCATCGGAAGCCTGGAGGTACGAGCGCACCCGCACGTAATGCTTGTTGATCGAAGTGAAAATGAGCACGAGGACGGGAATTACGACGGCAGGAATCCATGCGCCGTCGGTGAACTTGACGACCACGACGATGCCCGCGACGAACGCCGTCGTCGTCGCTCCGATTCCCGAAATGATGACGCTGCGTCTCCAGCCCTTGCCCTTGAGTCGCAACGCATGTACGAGCATGCCCGACTGACTGAGCGTGAAGCCGGTGAATACGCCGACTGCATAGAGCGGGATGAGCAGTGTGACTTTGCCGCTGAATGCAACGACGAGGCCGATCGCTGCCAGTCCGAGGAAAATGACACCGTTGGAGAACACGAGGCGGTCGCCTCGATTCATGAATTGACGTGGCAAGAAATTGTCTCGGGCGATGATCGACGACAACCGAGGGAAGTCGGCATATGCCGTGTTCGCCGCGAGGATGAGGATGGCGAACGTGGCGAACTGCGTGACGAAGAAGAAGATGTTGCGACCGCCGTACACATGTTCGGCCAGCTGGGCGAGCACCGTGTCCTTGATCAAGCCCTCCTCGTCTGCGAGTGGCTTCAGGTGCTGTGTGAGCACACTCAATCCGAAGAAACTGAATCCCAAGATGAATGCCATGGTGATCAACACGGTGGTGGCATTGCGTGGTTCCGGTTTCTTGAACGCAGGAACACCGTCGGCAACGGCCTCGACACCAGTGAGGGCCACGGCGCCGGATGAGAATGCCTTCAAGAAGAAGAACAATGTGATGGTGTTGGCGCCAGTGAGGAGTTCCTTGGCGATTTCCGGATCGTGCTCGATTGGTCCGAGGTCCTGGACGAACACTCGGTAGAGCCCGACGATGATCAGGGAGAATAGACACAACACGTACAGGTACGTCGGGGGTGCAAACAGTGCACCCGATTCACGCAGGCCACGCAGGTTGGCCAAGGTGATCAAGATGATGAATCCAACGGCAAGTTGTACGCGGTACGGCGCAAGACCGTTGAATGCAGAGATGATCGCCGCTGTGCCGCCTGATACCGACACGGCGACGGTGAGGATGTAGTCGGTCAGCATTGCGCCACCTGCCACCAGGGATGGGTACCTGCCCAGGTTTTCTCGCGAGACGATGTATGCCCCACCTCCCGAGGGATAGGCGTGGATCGTCTGCCGGTAACTGTTGACGACGATCGCGAGGAGCACCATCACGAGGAGTGAGATCGGCACGAGCACGCTGTATGCCGCAGCACCGACTGCGGCAAACGAAATCAGAACGATCAGGATTTCCTCGCTGGCGTACGCGGTGGAGGAAATCGCATCGCTGGCGAAGACCGGGAGTGCCACCTTCTTGGGGAGGCGTTGATGGTGGTCCTCGGATGACGAGATGGGTTTGCCGATCAGCAGGCGCTTGAACAACGAAGACTTGCCTGCCGACTCCATACGCGCATAGAGCCTGCCACAACCAGCCCAACGATCGGCACTTACTGGAATAGCCTGAACTGGTTCGCGGGCTGATCGGGACTAGATCCCGACTGGCGATTCAGCGAGCGCGGAGCAGAGAACGAGGAGTAGTCGTGCACGTAGTGATCGTGGGTTGTGGGAGGGTCGGTTCCACGCTGGCGCGTGAGTTGACCGGCCAGGGACACACGGTGGCGATCATCGATCGCAAACCCGAGGCGTTCAGTCGTCTGGGTGATTCGTTCACCGGAACCAAGATCGTCGGCATTGGTTTCGACCGCGACGTACTGATCGAGGCCGGAATCGAACGGGCAAGCGCACTCGCCTCGGTGACGAACGGCGACAACTCGAACATCTTGGTCGCGCGTGTCGCGCGAGAGGAGTTCGCCATCGAGCGCGTGGTGGCGCGGATCTACGACCCGAAGCGGGCAGAGATCTACGAGCGCCTGGGTATTGCGACGGTGGCGACGGTGAAGTGGACGTCCGAGCGCATCCTGCGCCGCATCTTGCCCGACCTGCCCGCAGTGGAGTGGACGGATCCGAGCGCCAAAGTGGTGCTCGTCGAGCGCGAACTACCGAAGTCGATCGTCGGCACCAAGATGATCGAACTCGATGGTGATCATGCACGCGTCGTCGCGGTTCGTCGATTGGGGTCGGCCATGATTCCTGATGCCGACACCGTCGTTCAAGAAGGCGACGTGGCGTACGTGGCAGCGACGGTTGCACACCTCGCCGACTTCGACAAGGCACTCGCCTCGGGAAAGGGGCACTGAAGTGAAAGTGGTGATCGCTGGAGGAGGAAGTGTTGGTCGCTTCACGGCGGAGCAACTCGTGGCTGCTGGACATCAGGTGACGATCCTCGAGAACGATCGTGCCGTGGTGCGCGAGTACAAGGACCAGAACTCGAACGGCGTGACGTGGCATCTCGGTGACGCATGTGACGTGGCGGTGCTCGCGAGCGCGGGCGTAAAGGATGCCGATGTAGTGGCTTCGGTCACCGGTGATGACGAGGACAACCTCGTCGTTTCGTTGCTGGCAAAGCAAGAGTTCGGCGTGCCGCGTGTGGTGGCTCGCGTCAACAACCCGAACAACTATTGGATGTTCAACGACATGTGGGGTGTCGACGTCTCGGTGTCGACGCCGCACCTGATCACGAGCCTCGTGCAAGAGGCGGTGACGGTTGGCAGCTTCGTGCGCCTGATGCAGTTGAAGGGTGGCAAGGCTGAACTCGTCGAAGTGACGCTTGCCGACAACTCACCTGCACGCGACAAGCAACTCGCCGAATTGCAGTTTCCGCGCAGTGCCACGGTGGTGGCAATCGTGCGCGACGGACGGGTGCTCGTGCCGAACAAAGAGACGGTGTTGCGCGTGGGCGACGAGGTGATGGCCTTGATCACCGAGGATGCGGAAGAGGCAGTGTCGAAGATCCTCGTCGGCTGACGAACAGCCCGTCAGGGCAGCAGCGTGTACGCGGGATTGAGAAAGACGAGGTCGTCCTTGTCGCTGTACGCGACACCTTCGATGCGCAGACACTTGCCATGTTCGATGCCGGCAACATGGCGGCGACCACTGAACACCACGACGACCTGACCGGTTCCGTCGTTGATGGTGATCTCGGTCGACGGGATACCTGAACGTGGCTTGATGGTCATGCGCTTCACTTCGCCGCAGACCCGCACCTTGTTGCGTGGCTCGAGATCGGTGATCTTTGTCACTCCGTGCTTCTCGATCTGTTCGTTGAAGCGATCTACCAGCCGCTCGGAGTCGAGTTGGCGCACACCCTTGGCCCGAAATGCATCGCGCAAACCCACGACTGCAATCGTAGTGAGGCAAAGCCGTAGGCTTCATTGACGGTGAAGACGAAGACGTTGATCCTGTGGTCGTTGGCCAGCGGTGTGGCGATTCTCGTCGCAGGCGCGATCAAGTTGCTGCAGGTGTTGCAGAGCGGCGGAGGATGACGATGGCCGAACAGTTCGATCTCGTGGTGGTGGGCGGTGGTCCGGGCGGATATGCGTCTGCGTTCTACGGCGCATCGGCTGGACTCTCCGTGGCGCTCGTCGAGAAAGATGTGATCGGCGGAACTTGTCTCAATCGTGGCTGCATTCCTGCCAAGGCGTTTCTCGAGACTGCTGCTGCTCATCGGCACGTGCAACATGCCGGAGACTTCGGCATTGCCGCGAATGTTTCGTCGATCGATTTCGCCGTTGCACAGAAGCGCAAGCAGACGATCGTCGGCAACTTGGTGAAGGGTCTCACCGGACTGACGAAGTCGAAGAAGGTGACGTATCTCCAGGGCACGGGTGCACTCGCCGCAAATCGCTCGGTACAGGTGTCGATGAGCGATGGTTCGTCGCGTGAGTTGCAGTCGCGATTCGTGGTGTTGGCCACCGGCTCGACGCCGCGCACGATCCCTGGCTTCGAGCCAGGCGGAGCGGTGATGACCTCGGACGAGGTACTGATGTTGGATCGCATCCCCGCGCGGCTCGCAGTGATTGGCGGTGGAGCGATCGGCTGTGAGTTCGCGTCGACGTTTGCCGATCTTGGTGCCAAGGTGACGATTCTCGAGGGACTGCCGAAGATCCTTCCGGGACTCGATGCGGACGTGGCCAACGTGGTGGTGAAGAGCTTCCAGAAGAAGGGCATCGACATTCGCACGGGTGTCACGGTGAACGGTCATCAACCACAGGCGAGTGGTTCGACGATCGTGACGTTTGGTGCCGGCGAAACGATCGAGGTGGATGCGGTGGTGGTGTCCGTCGGACGCAAACCACACATCGCCGGTCTTGGTTTGACTGGAACGGCGGTGCGCATTTCGGAACGCGGCTTCATCGAAGTAGACGGTTGGTGCCGCACGTCTGAGGATGGCGTGTATGCGGTGGGCGACGTGATCAACACGCCACAACTTGCGCACGTTGCGTACGCCGAGGCGATCGTTGCGGTGAAGCACATGCTCGGCGAGACCGTGTACCCCGTGATGTACGACCGCGTTCCCTGGGCGATCTACTGCCAGCCGGAAGTGGCATGGTCTGGTCCATCCGAGGATGAAGCGAAGGCACAAGGCATCGACGTCGTGGTGGCCAAGCACCAATTCCGTGCCAACAGTCGCGCGATGATCCTCGGTGAGACGGATGGTTTGGTGAAGGTGATCGCCAAGAAGAACTCGGACGGCAGCGCCGGACAAGTGATCGGTGTGCACATGGTTGGGCCATGGGTGACGGAACAGTTGTCGGGCGGTTACCTCGCGGTGAATTGGGAAGCAACAGTCGACGAAATCGCAGAGTTCATTCAGCCGCATCCTTCGTTGAGTGAGTTATTCGGCGAAACGGTGTTGTCGCTCACCGGCCGCAGTATCAATGCCTGAACTGCGCTTGGGCACGGTTTCGTATCTACACTTGATGCGTACACCGAAGGAGCGCCATGGCTGACATCTCACTTCCGCAACTGGGCGAAACGGTGACCGAGGGCACCATCACTCGCTGGTTCAAGAAGGTGGGCGACACGGTGAAGGCCGACGAGCCGCTGTTCGAAGTTTCGACCGACAAGGTGGACACCGAAGTGCCCTCACCGATAGCCGGCACGGTGACGGAGATTCGGGCAAATGAAGGTGACACGGTGGCAGTGGGCACCGTGATTGCCGTGGTCGGCGAATCATCAGGCGCACCCGCTGCGGCACCAGCACCGGCTCCTGCACCCGCACCAGCGCCGGCTCCTGCACCAGCTCCTGCTCCAGTCGCAGCTCCTGCACCTGCTCCTGCACCAGCGCCAGCTCCTGCTCCAGTCGCAGCTCCTGCTCCTGCGCCCGCTCCCACTCCCGCACCGGTTGCTGCACCAGCGCCTGCTCCCGCACCAGCCCCCGCACGTGCGACCGCACCAGCACCTGCCGCGCAAAGCAACAAGTTGTTGTCGCCCGTAGTTCGTCGACTCGTCAACGAACACGGCATCGACATCGACGCGCTCGTCGGTACAGGACCTGGTGGGCGCATCACCCGTGAGGACGTTCTCGACTACATCGATGCGCGCGGTCTCGCCGCCGCTGCAGCGCCGGCTCCTGCTCCGGTAGCAGCCCCCGCACCAGCCCCCGTGCCCGCACCTGCCCCCGCACCGGTTGCCACCCCTGCTCCCGCACCCGCACCAATGGCGCCGGTCAGCACTCCAGCACGAACACTCGGCGAGCGCGATCAGGTGGTGGCGCTCTCCAAGATTCGTCGTCTCACTGGTGCCCACATGGTCGGCTCGAAGGCCACCAGTCCTCATGCGTTCAGCGTGGTGGAAGTGGATTACTCCAACGTCGATCGCGTGCGTAACGCGGTTCGAACCGAGTGGAAGAGCCAGGAAGGTTTCAGCCTCACGTACCTCCCGTTCATCTCGCGTGCACTCGTCGATGCGATCGTCGAGTTCCCGCACATGAACGCCTCCATCGATGGCGACAACCTCATCGTGCATGGCTATGTCGACCTCGGTATCGCCGTCGATCTCGACTACCAGGGGTTGCTCGTTCCGGTCGTACGCAGTGCAGATGCCAAGCGTCTCCGGGCAATCGCTCGCGAAACGAACGATCTTGCGGTTCGCTCTCGTGCGCGAAAGGTGTCGCCCGATGAAATTCAGGGCGCCACGTTCACCATCACCAACAATGGTTCTGCCGGTTCGGTGTTGACGATGCCGATCATCAACCAACCGCAGGTGGCGATCCTCTCCACCGATGCGATCGTGCGCAAGCCAGTGGTCGTCACCGCGCAGGACGGTTCGGAAAGCATCGCGATCCATCCGGTGGGCAACCTGGCGATGGCGTGGGATCACCGTGCATTCGATGGTGCCTATGCAGCGCGTTTCCTTTCGCGCATCAAGGACATCCTCGAGACGCACGACTGGTCCGCAGAGATCTAGTAGGCCGGTCGTGACCACAAGGTCCAACTCGCTGCACGTGCGGTGGTGCGGACAGGTTCCGTACCGCGAAATGCTGGCGATACAGCAGGCAATGTTCGAATTCGGTGAGGAACAGCACTTGTTGTTGTGCGAGCACCCCCACGTGTTCACCCACGGCCCGCATGCCGAGCTCGCGAAGAATCTGCGCTGTGTTCCACATGAAGTCGGTGCAGAGTTGATCGAAGTGCAGCGTGGCGGCGATGTCACGTACCACGGCCCGGGGCAGCTGGTGGGTTACCCGATCCTCGACCTGCCACCGAAACACGGTGACTTTGGTCCGGCCGATACCCGCGCCTACATTCACTCGCTCGAGCAACTGGTGATCGATGTGCTCGTTGAATTCGGACTCACCGACGTGGGCAGGCGAGGCGAGTTCCCCGGCGTGTGGGTGCGACCCAATTCACACGATCCGCGCAAGATCGCTGCGATCGGTGTGCGTGTCGGTCGTGGGTCGAGCGAGCGTCGCACGATGCACGGGTTCGCCCTCAACGTGACCACCGACCTCGATTACATGCGCACGCACATCGTGCCGTGTGGCATCAGCGCATTCGGTGTCACGTCGATGGCGGAAGAAGGCGTCTCGGTGACGATGAGTGACGTCGTGGCGGCAGTTGGTCGACTGGCGATCAAGCGTTTTGGTCAAGGTCAAGGAACGAATGCGGGAGTGGTGTTTGCGCACCGCGACGATGATCTCTCCGCCTTCTCGCGTGGGCAAGGCCCAGGGCTACCGGTGCGCATGGTACGGCGGATGGATGAAGCAGGAGTGTCCGAAGGTCTTTCGATCACCGTGCGCAAGCCCGATTGGATTCGCCCGACGGTGACGTTGTCGCCAGAAGTGCTCGCCACCAAGAAGACGCTGCGCGAGCTCGACCTGGTCACCGTGTGCGAAGAAGCGGGATGCCCGAACTTGAGTGAGTGCTGGGCCGACTCGACCGCCACGTTCATGGTGCTCGGCGATCGGTGCACGCGAGCATGTGGTTTCTGTCTCGTCGATACGCGCAAGCCGCTTGCGCCAGATGCCGAGGAGCCAGCACGCGTTGCCGAGGCGGTCTCGCGCATGGGTCTCGACTTCGCGGTGTTGACCATGGTGGCGCGAGACGACTTGGCGGACGGTGGCATGGATCATGTCGCTCGCTGCGTGCGAGCCATTCGCGACCGTCGAGTGGGTGTGCAGGTGGAAACGCTCGTGTCCGACGTGAAGGGAACCGATGCACTCGACGTGCTGCTTGCCGAGCGGCCCGACGTGTTCAACCACAACATCGAAACGGTGGCGCGGTTACAGCGGGTGGTCAGACCTTCGGCTGGTTATGCGCGGAGCCTCTCCGTGCTTGCCCGAGCGCGGACGAGCGGACTCGTGACCAAGTCGGGTTTGATCGTCGGCATGGGGGAGACGCTGGACGAAGTGAAGGAAGCGTTGATCGACTTGGCGGCAGTAGGGGTGCAGATCGTCACGATCGGTCAATACCTGCGGCCGACGAGCCATCATCTCCCGGTGGCCAGGTGGGTGGAACCCCGTGAATTCGACGAGTTGGCGCGGTTCGGTGAGTCGCTCGGCATCCAGCACGTGCAGGCGAGCCCGCTCACACGATCCAGTTATCACGCCAAGACCGCGCACCGGCACGCTTCGGGCGCGGTGCACGCCTAGCGTTGCGGGTCATGGAAATTCGTCCGAACTACTCGGCACGCCTCGAGCGTGTACGGCGAGAGATGTCTGCGCGATCGATCGACGCAGTGTTGTTGTCCGTTGGCCAAGACCTGCCGTATCTCACCGGGTACCACGCCATGCCGCTCGAACGTCTGACACTCCTCGTCGTGCGTATGGACTCGACACCACGAATGTTGGTGCCGAGACTCGAGGTGCCTCGCGTTGTGCCCCAGCCAGGTGTGTTCGAAGTGGTGGCGTGGAATGAAACGGACGATCCGGTGGCGATGGCGGCAAAGATGCTCGTCGGAGCGAAGACGATTGCCGTAGGCGACCAGATGTGGGCGCGCTTCCTCGTGGAGTTGCTCCAACATGTCGACGGTGCCCGCTTCGTACGAGCGGTGGATGTGGTGGGCGCATTGCGTGCCGCCAAGGATCACGAGGAGATCGAGGCGTTGCGGTTGGCTGGGGCAGCCGCCGATCGCGTGGCGCTCGAATTACAGAGCGGGCTCATTCCGCTCGTTGGGCGCACGGAGGCGGAAGTGTCTGCGGACATCTCGTCGCGACTGATTCGCGAAGGTCACGACGTGGTGAACTTCGCCATCGTCGCCGCCGGCGAGAACGCCGCGAGCCCGCACCATCATCCTTCCGATCGCGTGATCAAGAAGGGCGAGATCGTG
>JBDKEO010000049.1:0-23148 GCA_039795205.1 Actinomycetota bacterium | reverse complement strand
CCTACGGGCCGACGCGCGTGCTCTCCGACGATCAAGTGGAATCGATCCACCTGGCCTCCCTGCGCGTGCTCTCGGAGCACGGCATCGACTTCCTCGAACCCGACGCTCGGGCACTCCTGCCGAAGGACGGCGTGAAGATCACCGATGCACGCGTGCGCTTCGACCCGGCGTTCGTGATGGAAGCGATCAAGACCTGCCCGAGCGAATTCACGATGCACGCGCGCAACCCCGAGCACAACCTGCGTGTCGGCGGAAATTGGATGGCATTCGGCAGTGTGGCGAGCCCACCCAACTTCGTCGAGCTGGATGGCACGCGTCACGCCGGCACGCGCCAGAACTTCCAGGATCTCGTGAAGTTGACGTCCATGTTCAACGTCATCCACTTTCTCGCCGGCTATCCCGTCGAGCCGGTGGACCTGCACTCTTCCATCCGCCACATCGAGACCACCTACGACATGCTCACGATGTGCGACAAGGTGATCCACTGCTACAGCCTCGGCGCACAGCGCAATCGTGACGTGCTCGAGATGGTGCGAATCGCACGCGGCGTGAGCCAGGAGCAGATCAGCAAAGAACCGTCGGTGTTCACGATCATCAACTCGTCGTCGCCACTGCGTCTCGACATTCCGATGTTGCAGGGCATCATGGAGTTCTCCAAGCACAACCAACTCGTGATCATCACCCCGTTCACCTTGGCGGGAGCAATGGCACCCGTCACGTTGGCTGGCGCGTTGTCACTACAAAACGCCGAGGCGCTGGCCGGCATGGTCTTTACCCAAGTCGTCAATCCCGGTGCGCCGGTGGCCTACGGCGGTTTCACCTCGAATGTCGACATGCAGTCGGGAGCGCCTGCGTTCGGAACCCCCGAATACATGCGTACCGCGATGGCGGGCGGACAGTTGGCGCGCCGCTACGGCGTCCCCTATCGCTCGAGCAACGTCTGCGCAGCGAACGCACTCGACGCGCAAGCCGCATACGAGAGCGTGTTCTCGCTGTGGGGCGCCATCCAAGGCGGCGTCAACTTCCTGATGCACGGCGCCGGCTGGATGGAGGGCGGCCTGCACGCGTCGCTGCCGAAGTTCATCCTCGATGCCGACTTGTTGCAGATGGTCGCCGAATACCTCGAGCCGATCGTCGTCGACGATGCAACGCTCGCCCACGACGCCATTGGCGAGGTTGGTCCTGGTGGCCACTTCTTCGGCGTACAACACACGCAGGATCGCTTCCGCTCGGCGTTCTACAAGCCGCTGCTGTCCGATTGGCGCAACTACGAATCGTGGGCCGAAGCGGGCAAGCCGACTGCCGACCAGAAGGCCACAGAATTGGCCAAGACGTACATCGCCGAATACCAGGAACCAGCGATCGACTCTGCCATCAAGGAAGAGTTGGCCGAGTTCACCAAGCGTCGCGTCGCCGAGGGCGGCGTGAAGACCGACTTCTAGGAAGAAAGGCACGTTCATGAAATCATCCGCACAGGTCGTCGTCATCGGAGGCGGTGTCGTCGGCGCTTCGGTGTTGTATCACCTCACGAAGGAAGGCTGGACGGACGTCGTGCTCGTCGAGCGCAAAGAACTCACCGCTGGCTCCACCTGGCACGCGGCAGGCGGCATGCACACCCTGAACGGCGACCCGAACGTGGCGCGCCTCCAGCAGTACACGGTGAATTTGTACAAAGAGATCGAGAAGGAGTCGGGACAGAACTGCGGTATCCACCTCCCCGGCGGTTTGCAGTTGGCCGACACCCCCGAGCGTCTCGACTGGCTACGCATGGCGCAAGCGCGCGGCCGTTACCTCGGCATGCACATGGAGATGATCTCCATGAAAGAAGCCAAGGAACTCAACCCCTTGCTCGAGGAGAAGTACTTCGTGGGTGCGCTGTTCGACGAGGACGAAGGTTCGGTCGACCCGTACGGCGTGACCCATGCCTACGCCATTTGTGCAAAGAATCGTGGCGCCGAGGTGTACACGAACACGTGGGTCACCGGTTTGTCACAGCGACAGGACGGCACGTGGGACGTGATCACCGACAAGGACCACGTCATCCATGCCGAGCATGTCGTCAACGCTGGTGGTCTGTGGGCTCGCGAAGTGGGCCGCATGTGCGGACTCGAGCTTCCCGTGCTCGCCATGGAACACCACTACCTGATGACCGAGCCGATGGACGAGGTCATCGAATACAACAAGAAGCACGGCCGTGAGTTGCCACACATGATCGACTTCGCCGGCGAGATCTACGCCCGCCAGGAAGGTCAGAGCATCCTGCTCGGCACCTACGAGCAAGACAACCGTCCGTGGGCAGCCAAGGAGACTCCGTGGGACTTCGTGTTCCAGTTGCTGCCGCACGACCTCGATCGCATCTCCGACGAACTCGAGCGTGGCTTTGCCCACTTCCCCGCCGTCGGACGCGCGGGTATCAAGAAGTTCGTCAACGGCCCATTCACCTTCAGCCCCGACGGCAACCCGCTCGTCGGCCCAATCAAGGGCATGAAGGGCATGTGGTCGGCATGTGCGGTGATGGCTGGTCTCTCCCAGGGCGGCGGCGTCGGACTGTCACTCGCCAACTGGATGGTGCACGGCGATCCCGGCGCAGACATCTGGGCGATGGACGTGGCCCGTTACGGCGACTACACCACGCTCGCCTACACCAACTCCAAGGTGCGCGAGAACTACTCACGTCGCTTCCGCATCACGTTCCCGAACGAGGAACTACCGGCGGCGCGCCCCTTGCTCACCACGCCGATCTACGACCGCCTCACCGAACACAATGCGGTGTGGGGTGCGGGCTTCGGTCTCGAGCATCCGCTGTGGTTCCAAGAGAAGGGCAAGGAGCCGGTGGAGAACATCACCTTCTACCGCTCCAATGCGTTCCCGATCGTGGCCGAAGAGTCACGTGCGGTGCGTGAGCGTGTCGGATTCTCCGAGGCTTCCAACTTCGCCAAGTACAAGGTGAGCGGCAAGGGTTCGTCCGCGTGGCTCTCCAGCCTGTTCACCAACTCGCTTCCGGCAATGAATCGCACGGTGCTCACCGCCATGCTCAACCCACAGGGCAAGATCGTCGGCGAGTTCTCGGTGTCACGCGTGGGTGAAGAAGAGTTCCACTTGTTCGGCTCGCAGGCTGCCGAGGTGCACCACCCGCGGTGGTTCCTCGCGCATCTGCCCGAGAACAGCCAGATCAAGTTCGAGAACCTCTCATTGTCGATGCTCGGTCTCACGGTTGCTGGTCCGCGTTCGCGTGACGTGCTGCAGAAGCTCACCGACACGTCACTCGCCACCAAGGACTTCCCGTTCATGGCCTTCCGCAAGGCGAACATCGGCATGGCGCCGGTGTGGCTGTCGCGCATGACCTACACGGGCGATCTTGGTTACGAAATGTGGATGGCGCCGGAATACCAGCGCTACTTGTTCGACCTGATCTGGGACGCGGGCAAGGAATTCGACATGCGTTTGTTCGGCTTCCGCGCGCTCATCACGATGCGCTTGGAGAAGAACTTCGGCACCTGGTTCCGTGAGTACCGCCCGATCTACACGCCGCTCGAAGCAGCGATGGATCGTTCGCTCAAGTTCGACCATGACTTCATCGGTCGCGCTGCGGTCGAGAAGGAAATCGCCGACGGTGGCCCGAAGCGCAAGCTCGTCATGTTCAAGGTGGAGGTCGATCCCGAGGCTCCGGCCGACGTGATCGGCGACGAACCCGTGTGGCACGACGGCAACGTGGTGGGCTGGATCACCTCCGGTGGTTACGCCCACTACTCGCAGGCGTCGCTCGCGATGGGCTACATCCCCACCGAACTCGTCGACAAGAAGTCGGGCTTCGAAATCGAGATCATCGGTAAGCGTCGACCCGCGACCATCCTCCACGACCCGATCCTCGATCCGAGCGGTTCGCGGATGCGTGCGTGATGTCGACGATCACCAAGATCGAGATCACCCACCACCGACTTCCACTCGACCCGCCGTTCCCTGCGTCGTGGGACACCCGTCCCCGCACGCACTTCCCTGCCACGATCGTGCGCGTGCACGATTCGGAAGGTCGTGTCGGCATCGGGTCGGGCGATGCGATGTACGGCTTTGCCGACTACGAGCGTTACTTCATCGGTGAGGATCCACTCGACATCGACCGCCATGCAGCGGTGCTCGCCAACATCGAGTTCCACGCTGGTCGACCATGGCCGATGGACCTTGCCCTATGGGACCTGATCGGCAAGATCAAAGGTCAACCCGTGTGGAAACTGCTCGGCGGCACCGACAACAAGGTGCGTGCATACGCCTCCTCCGGCGTGCATCGCTCGATCGATCAGATGGTGGACGTCGCCAAGCGCTGTATCGATCGTGGCTTCCCTGCTCTAAAGGTGCGATTCGGACGACCGAAGTTGGACGACGATCTCGCCGTGGTGAAGGCCATTCGCGACGCCACTGGCGACCGCCTCGAATTGATGGTCGACTGCAACCAGGGTTGGCGGATGCCGTGGGACACGGCAGCACCGTGGAACGTCGATCACGCCGAGCGCGTGGCCAAGGTGCTCGAGAGCCACGGCGTGTATTGGATGGAAGAGCCACTCCACCGTGGCGACTACGACGGCATGACGGAACTGAAGAAGCGCGTCGGCATTCGCCTCGCCGGCGGTGAATTGACTCGTGAGCCGTACGAGTTCCGCGAACTCCTCACGCGTGGCTGCCTGGACGTGTTCCAACCCGACGTCGTGTGCACACAAGGCATCACCGGTCTCGCCAAGTTCGCTCGCGATGTCGCTGCAGCAGGCAAGATCTTCACCCCGCACACCTGGGGCAACGGCATCGGCGTACTCGGCAACCTGCACGTCACGGTGGGCACGGTCGGGGCGCCGTTCATCGAGTTCCCCTACGACCCGCCGGAGTGGTCGACCGCGCGGCGTGACTACCCGCTCGTCAACACCATCGAGTGTGACGATCAGGGCTGGATCCACCTCAGTGACGAGCCGGGACTCGGCATCACCTTGAACGAGGACATCCTCGCCAAGACGATGGCCAGCCAGGCGACGTTTTCTTGATCTGAACGAACTAGCGAGCTGTAGCCGGCTTGCCCGGCTCGTGGCGCACCACGATCTCCCGTGTGCACAGTGCGGCGATGTCGAGGTCGTCGTGGGTGACGATCAACCTCGGTACCGATAGTCCGGCAAACTGCCCAGCCAACATTGCACGAAAGTCGTTGCGTGACGCGCGATCGAGCGACGAGAAAGGTTCGTCCAAGAGGATCACCCGCGGTGTCGACACCAGCGCTCGTGCCAGCGCCACACGTTGGGCCTGTCCACCCGACAGCGAATCGACCCTGCGGTCAGCGAGATCAGCCACGCCGAAGCGACCAAGGCTCGCAAGCGCGGCAGCATGTGCCTCGGATGCCGATCTTCCCCGGCGGCGCAACCCGAAGGCCACGTTCTCGACAACGTTGAGGTGCGGAAACAACAGTGCGTCTTGGAACAACAAGGCGACGTCACGATCCCGCGGCTCGATGAATTCACGTCTCTCCGGTGAGTCGAACACCGTGTCCGCAAGTTGCACCGAGCCAGAGAGCAATGGTTGCAGTCCGGCAACTACTCGTAGCAGTGTGGTCTTGCCTACCCCGTTGTCGCCCACCACCGCCACCGTCTCGGCACCAATGGTGATGTCGATGTCGAGCGTGAAGTTGCCGACTCGAGTGAGGCCCTGCACTCGCAGCGTCATCTGGCCCCTCCGAGGTAGCGGCCGCGCAATGCAACGAGTACGGCAACGGCGATGGCGATGAGCACGATGCTCAGCGCGAATGCTCCTTGCGGGTCGCTCTCGAGGAGCATGTAGACGGCGAGCGGAAGGGTCTGTGTCCGGCCTTCGATGTTTCCGGCAAACGTGATCGTGGCGCCGAACTCGCCAAGTGCGCGGGCCCAGGCCACGATCATTCCGGCTCCCAGCGCGGGTGCCGCAAGACGCAAGACCACTCCATAGACGACAAACCGTCGGCGAGCACCGAGGGTTGACGCCACCTCCTCGTAACGACGATCGACACCAGCGATACCCGCTTCGGCGGCAAGCACGAAGAACGGCATTGCGACGAACGCCTGAGCCACCACAACTCCAAGTGGCGAGAAGGTGAACTGCGTACCGAAAGCATCGAAGAGCGCCCGACCAACGATCCCGTCATTGCGACCGAACACGGCAAGCAACGCCACGCCTGCCACCACTGGAGGGAGCACGAGCGGCACGGTGACGAGCGCACGGACCACTCGTCGACCGGGAAACCGATGACGCGCCAACACCCAAGCGAGTGGCAGCCCGAGTGCTGCCGTAACGGCAGCACTTGCCAAGGACGTGCCGAGCGATAGTCGAAGTGCCGACAACGCAGTTGCGGATGACAGTTGCTCGGTGATGCTGCGCCACGGTGTTCGGGCGAGCAAGCCGATGAGTGGCATCGCGATGAACACGGCACCAACCACACCAAGACCGATCAAGACGATCGACCGACGCCACGAGTCACGGAGCAAGGAAGCCCTGCCTGGCGAGGATCGATCTGCCGTCGCGTGACATCACGAAGTCGACGAAGGCGCGAGCAAGTTGCTGGTTCGATGCCCCACGAATCACCGAGATGCCATAGACCGCAGTCACGTTCTGTGCACGCGGAATGGTGACTGCCTGCACGGTCTTTCCTGCTGCGCGAACGTCCGTCGCATAGACGATTGCCGCGTCGGCATCACCGAAGGAAACGCCTGCAAGTGTCGCTTTCGCATCCACTCCACGTGTGATCGAAGTCTCCGGGATGCTCACACCCGCGCGCGCGAGCACCGTAGCTGCGTATACACCGCACGGCACCGACTTTCCGCACAGCGCCACCGTGCCCACCTTCGCCAGATCGGCCAGGCGGGCAATACCGAGTGGATTGCCTCGCTTGACCGCGATCTGCATCGTGTTGCGCGCAAAGACTCGGGGTGAACTCGCAATACTCCCTGTCTGCAGTAGTCGATCTTGGGATGAGAGATCCGCCGAAGCGAAGACCGCAACGGGTGCACCAGCCTGGATCTGGGTGACGAGAGCCGTCGTCGAGCCGAAGTTGAAGCGAACCCTGGCACGGGGATGCAATTGCCGGAACTCCTTGCCGATCGTCGCGAAGCCATCGGTGAGCGATGCTGCTGCGGACACGACGATCTCACCCGAGAGTGACTGACGGTCAGGACGCGCGCCCGAGACGGAGGCGGGAGTCAGAGCAGCGAGCACAGCGACGATCACCACCAGGACGCGCGATACCCTCATAGTCTCAATGAGACTATTGGAACTTTCGTTGATCGACCAAGTCGTCTTGTCCTTGCTGGTGGAACATCCACAACACGGCTTTGGCGTGTTCACGTCGATTCAGCACGACGATGCCCTGTCGATGGCGATCTCCGTTCGTCGCCCACTCGTCTACCGATCACTCGACGACCTGGAACAGGCGGGGCTCATTTCCCCCCTCCGCACCGAGGAAGGCAAACGTGGTGCGCCACGAACCATCTACCGTGCGACGCCACAAGGCAAGCGCACCACCGCCAACTGGCTGGATTCGATCGTGACCCACCCACGCGACGCACGCCTCGAACTCCTCGCGAAGTTCGCTCTCCGCGCACGCCGCAACTTGTCGAATCGACGACTCGCCGGCGCCCAACGACGTCACTTCGAGACGCTGGCCCGCTCACTCAAGACACAGACGAAGCGCGGGATCGATGCAGAGTCGGCCACTGCCGATCTCGTGCGGAAGTGGCGCTACGAGTCGATCAACGCGATGATCGGCCTGCTGAAGGAGCTCGAACGAGCCTGAGGATCAAGCCAATACGCGCTGCGGGTGCGTGTAGATGTTGGCTTTGCCATCGCGGAGGAAACCGACGATCGTGATGCCCAATTTCTCCGCAGTCTCCACAGCCAGGCTTGAAGGCGCGCCAACGGCGGCGATCATCGCGATCCGCGCCATTGCCGCTTTCTGGATGATCTCGAACGACAGACGTCCGCTACAGAACAATCCGAACTTGGTCAGCGGCACTTGCTTGTTCATCACTGCCTGACCGATCACCTTGTCTACCGCGTTGTGCCGACCGATGTCCTCGCGCACGATCGTGATCTCTCCCCGATCGTTGAAAAGAGCCGAAGCATGGAGCCCTCCCGTGCGGTCGAAAGTCGGCTGGCTCTTGCGTACGGCATCGGCAACGCCGAGCAAGACCTCGGCGCTGAGCACTGGACCTTCGTCCTCGCGAAGAGGAGTGGTGCATGTCAGGAGTTGATCGATCGACTCGGTGCCGCAGATCCCGCAACTGGCGGAGGTGACCATGGCCCGACGAGCCAAGGCTTCGTCGAAGGGCCGCGCCACCTCCACGGTGACGATGTTGTAGAGCTGCTCGGGTAGTTCCAGTTCGCAGTACTTGACGGTGCGGAGGTCGCCAGGAGTGGCGATGATCCCCTCCGTGAAGAGGAATCCCACAGCCAATTCGAAATCGTGGCCCGGTGTTCGCATGGTCACCGCGATCGTCTCCGCCGGTTTTCCCGGAGGAGCCACCCGCACTTCCATGGGCTCTTCGGTAACCAGGTAGTCGGGCTTGCTACCCAGGCGACCCTCTCGCGAGACGGCGAGCACCTTCCAGTCGGTTGCCCTGCGGCGCGCCTGCGTCATGGCGACAGGCTAGTTGCTGTCGAGAAATGCGCGAAGGTTGGCGCTGTTGTGTGGATGACGCAAACGAGCGAGCGTCTTCTGTTCGATCTGGCGAACTCGTTCGCGCGTGACCTTCATCTGTTTGGCCACATCCTCCAACTTGTGCGGACGACCGGCGTACTTGCCGATGCCGAATCTCATCGACAAGATCTCTTGATCTCGCGCAGGGAGTCCCTGCAGCATGTTCACGATCGCTTCGGTCAACTGCAGTCGTTCGGTCGTCTCTTGGGGATCATCCGCCGAGTTCGGATTGGCGATCGTGTCGCCGACGGTGAGATCGTCCGAGTCCACGCCCACTGGAGCATCGAGACTGGAAGTGGGAATGGCGATCTGCATGATTTCGAGCAGGCGCTCGACCGAGACGTCGCTGCGCACGGCAACTTCCTCAGGCGACGGGGCGCGACCGAGCTCCGCATACAACTCGCGCTCCACGCGGTTGATCCGATTGACGATCTCCATCATGTGCCCGGGAATACGAATGTTGCGTCCCTGATCGGCGAGCGCTCTCGTCATCGATTGGCGAATCCACCACGTCGCGTAGGTGGAGAACTTGAAACCCTTCTGGAAGTCGTACTTCTCGGTGGCATGCATCAGACCGATGTTGCCTTCCTGAATCAGGTCGGCCAGGTGCAACTCCTTGCGGTCGTATCGGCGCGCAATGGATACCACCAAGCGCAGATTGGCACGCACCATGTGGTCCTTGGCCGCGTTTCCTTCACTCACCACCCGCTGCAGCGCGCGGCGTTCCTTGAGCCCCAGCGACTCGCCCTTCGCCTCGAGTTCCTGTTGGGCATCGAGGCCGTCACGGATCGCCTTCCCCAGCCGACGCTCATCCTCGGCGGTCAGCAGGTCTACCTGCCCGATCTCGTTGAGATACAGACGTACGGCGTCGGGGCCGCCGTCCAGACCGATTCTCACCGCGCGATCCTCACTGCCCTGCCCGCATGTTCAGCCACCCGAGCAACTCGCCTGCGGCGGCATCGGCGGTCAGCGGGTTGTCCAACTGCTCGAGCAAGAGACGTGCTTCGCGATCTTCCCGAATCTGTTCTTCGTCGCGAATGTTGGTGCGTTGCGACAGTTCACGACGCACGGCAGATGCCACCAGGTTCATCGCTTCACGCATCGGTTCAGCGTCGACGTCGGCCACCGCTGCTCTCTCGAGTACTTCACGGGCTTCAGGATCGGCGATCTCGAGTGCCTCGTTGAGATCGCCGTTGGTCGAACCGATGGCGGCAAAGGCACGCCTGTTGACTTCGTCGACGAAGAGCGCCTCGACCATCCACGGCGCGATCTCGTTCCACTGGTCGATCATCAATGCAATCGCGATGAACTCGGCGTTCTCGCGGTACTGCGTCGCCTGAGTAGCCACTGGCACCTCGACTGCCGGTTGCCGTGTGCGACGCTCGGCGAGCTTGACCAAGTCGGCGGCCGGTATGCCGACATGGCTGGCGACTTCGCCTGCATACAACTTGCGTACGTTGAGGTCAGGATGTTCGTTGACCACTGCCATCGCCTGCTCGGCGAGTCGTGAACGCGACTCTGGCGAATCGATGCGCTTTCCCGCCAGGACCCGATCGAGACGGAAGCCAAGGAATGGGCGTGCTTCCTTGATCGCCTCGACGAGACCCTCGGGATCACTCGATGCCAGATCACCCGGATCCTTGCCGCTCGGGAACTTGGCCACACTCACGCTGACCTTGTACTTCTTCTCCCACTCGTAGAAGCGCTCGGCCGCACCCTGACCGGCTTGGTCGGCGTCGAATGCGAGGACCACCTTGCTCGCGAATCGCTTCAACATTCGGACGTGCTCTTCCGTCAGTGCCGTTCCACACGTTGCCACTGCGCGGGAGAGTCCAGCGCGGTGGAATCCGATCACATCCGTGTAGCCCTCGCACACCACCACTTCATCGGTTGCAACGACGTTCTGCTTCGCCCAGTTCAGCCCGTAGAGGGTCTTCGACTTCGAATAGATCGTCGTCTCGGACGAGTTCTTGTACTTTGCCGGATCGGTGGAGCCGGGTAACACTCGCCCACCAAAGGCGACGGCTTCGCCCGCGTCGGTGAAGATGGGAAACATCACGCGCGCACGGAACGAGTCCTGCGGTCGACCACGTTTGTTGATGAATGCAAGTCCGACTTCCTGCAGTTGATCGGTGGGCACTCCGAGACCGACAGCGAGTGCATCCCACTCATCAGGCGCCCAACCCAACTTGAACTGGCGAGCAACGTCACCAGAAATACCGCGCTGACGGAGGTAGTCGCGAGCAGGTCGCGCATCGGGTGCCGTGAGCAGTCGCTCGTGATACCACTCCACGGCCTGGTTCATCACCTCCACCAACTTCTTGCGACGTTGGCGATCCTTGTTCTGACCGCCGCTCGTATAGGTCAGCTGCATACCGACCTTGTTGGCGAGATGCTCGATGGATCCGACGAAGTCGAGGTGCTCCATCTCCTGAACGAACTTGAAGACGTCCCCCGACGCGCCACACCCGAAACACCGGTACCGCTTCGTCTCCTCCCGTACGTTGAACGAGCCCGACTTTTCGGCGTGGAAGGGGCAGAGACCGACGAAGTTGCGGCCCACTCTCCGCAACGGGAGATACGCCTGGACCACGTCCACCAGCGACACCGTGTCGCGGAGTCGTTCTATGTCGTCTTCGGCGATCGCCACGCCAAGAGAGTAGTGCTCGGACTCAGACGCGCGTAATGGACTTGTCGTGTACCACCGAGGCGACGATCGAGACGAACAGGATGGTCACTATCACCGATAGCGAGACGGCCGTTGGCAAGTGGTACCACTGTCCCGCGATCATCTTCAGGCCGACGAACACGAGCAAGAGCGAGATCGCGTGCTTGAGATAGACGAAGCGCTCGCGCAGGTCGGCGAGGAGGAAGTAGAGGGCGCGCAATCCGAGGATGGCGAATGCGTTCGCCGAGAACACGATGAACTGCTCGTGACTCACCGCGAGAACGGCAGGCACCGAATCCACAGCAAAAATCACGTCGGACACCTCGATCACCACGAGAACGGCCATCAATGGTGTGGCCAGCCTTCTTCCATTGACACGCGTGATCAACTTCTGGCCGTCCATCGTGTCGGTCGACGGAATGAACCGATGGAACAGCTTCATCGTCCTCGTTTCCGAAGGGTCGATGTGCTCCTCTCCCCCCGAGCTGAACACCTTCACCCCGGTGTACAGCAGGAAGAGGCCGAAGAAGACGAGCACGAAGTCGAAACGTTCGATCACGGCGACTCCAACCAGGATGAATACGAATCGCATTACGAGTGCCCCGAATATGCCCCAGAACAACGTGCGGTGCTGATACTCACGGGGAACGTCGAAGTGGGTGAAGATCATCGCCCACACGAAGACGTTGTCCACCGAGAGGCTCTTTTCGATGAGATACCCACTGATGTACTCCACGGCCGCCGCGCGTTCGAACATTCCCCAGATGACGAAGGTGAAGGCCAGACCGAAACCGATCCACACGGCCGACTCGATCGCAGCCTCGCGCAGGTGAACGACGTGTGCTTTGCGGTGAACGACCAAAAGGTCGACCAACAAGAGACCAAGAATGACCATGAGCAACATCGGCCAACCCCACGAGGGAACGGCAATGTCGACGAAGTTGCCCAGGTTTGATTCGGCCGAAAACACTTACTTGGTCTCGGCTTTCACGCCACCGATGATCGCCTGCGCGGCAGCGAGTCGGGCAACTGGAACCCGATAGGGCGAGCAACTGACGTAGTCGAGACCGGCGCGGTGGAACATTGCGATCGACTCGGGATCTCCACCATGCTCGCCACAAACGCCGAGCTTCAAGGAGCGTTTCGTCTTGCGACCGCGTTTGGCAGCCTCTCGCACGAGTTCACCAACGCCAACCTGATCGATCGTCTCGAAGGGGTTGCGCTTGAGCAACCCTGCATCGAGATACGCGGGCATCAATCTGCTCTCGATGTCGTCCCGGCTGAAGCCGAACGTCATTTGGGTGAGGTCGTTGGTTCCAAAACTGAAGAAGTCACTCACCTCTGCAAGTTCGGCGGCGACCAATGCGGCACGGGGTGTCTCGATCATCGTGCCAATGGTGACACGTGGTCGCTTTGCACCCTTCTTCGTCGAAGGTGGTGCCGCTTTCGGCGACCTTGCGTGCTCGACAATCGCCTTCTCCACCCAACTTCGGGCAAGGGCCAACTCATCTTTCGCCACGGTCAGCGGAATCATCACTTCGATGATCGGCTGATAGCCCTCGGACGCGACGATGTCGGCGGCCGTCAACAGCGCCCGCACTTGCATCTCGTACAGACCGGGCTTGAGCACCGCGAGACGAACCCCGCGCGTGCCGATCATCGGGTTCACTTCTGCCCAGTTGCGGGCTGCATCGAGCAACTTCTCCTCTTCTGCACTGAGTCCCGTGGTTCGTTCCAACACCTCGAGTTCATGGACGTGCGGCAGGAACTCATGTAACGGTGGATCAAGCAGACGGACGGTGACGGGCAAACCGCTCATGACCCGGAGCAATGCGACGAAGTCCTCGGTTTGTACCTGCAACAACTCGTCCAGTGCGGCTCGCTCTTCTGCATCACTCGCCGCGAGGATCATGCGCCGCACCACCGGTAAGCGATCGGCCGCGAGGAACATGTGCTCCGTGCGGCAGAGACCGATCCCCTCCGCCCCGAATTCACGGGCTTTGGCTGCGTCTTCTGCCGTATCGGCATTGGCCCTCACACTCAGTCGACCGCGCCGGATCTCGTCGGCCCACTTGAGCACAGTGAAAAATTCTTTCGGTGGCTCGGCGTTGGCCAACTTCATGGCCCCCAGCATCACCTCTCCAGTCGTTCCATCGAGCGAGATGACGTCGCCCTCGCGGACCACCGTGCCGTTCACCGAGAAGTGATCCGTCTCGATCTTCACCGACTCGGCACCGACCACCGCAGGCTTGCCCCACCCACGTGCCACCACCGCTGCGTGACTGACGAGACCTCCCTTGGAGGTGAGTACACCTTTGGATACGACCAGGCCGTGAACATCTTCTGGACTCGTTTCGTGACGCACCAAGATCACGTCTTCGCCACGCTTTGCGGCAGCCTCCGCGTGATCAGCGCTGAAGTACACCTTCCCCACCGCCGCACCCGGCGACGCCGGCAAACCTGTGGCAAGAGCCTCCGACTTGGCAGCGAACTGCGGATGCAAGACCTGATCCAGATGATCGGCGTTCAGTCGAAGCAACGCCTCGCGCCGAGAAATCTTCCACGTGGTCTTGCCTTTACCCGTGGGCTTCGTCATGTCGACGGCCATCTTCAAGGCCGCCGTGCCCGTTCGTTTGCCCACGCGAGTCTGCAGCATCCACAACTTGCCCTGCTCGATCGTGAACTCGGTGTCGCACATGTCCTTGTAGTGACGCTCCAAACGCTCGAAGATCTCGAGCAGCTCGGCATGGACGTGGGGAAACTTGCGCCTCAGCGCATCGAGGTCTTCGGTATTGCGAATCCCCGCAACCACGTCTTCACCCTGGGCGTTGACGAGGAAGTCTCCGTACGGCTTGTTCTCACCGGTGGCGGCGTTACGAGTGAAGCCCACGCCAGTCCCGGAGTTGTCGTCTCGATTGCCGAAGACCATGGCTTGAACGTTGACCGCAGTGCCGAGATCATGGCTGATCTTCTCGCGCACTCGATAGGCAATGGCGCGCGCTCCATTCCACGAGCGGAACACCGCTTCCACTGCGCCACGCAACTGCTTCATCGGATCCTGCGGGAAGTCGCGACCCGTCTCCACTTTCACCACCTGCTTGTACTTCTCGCACAGCGCCCGAAGTGCGGACGATGACAAATTCGCATCACTCGACACGCCCTCCTCACGCTTGGCACTGTCGAAGTTTTGCTCGAACTTGGTTCCGTCGATTCCGAGAACGATGCGTCCGTACATCGAAATGAATCGTCGATAGCTGTCGTAGGCGAACCGCTCATCGGTCGCCGCCGCCAACCCCTCCACGCTGCGGTCGTTCAGACCGAGGTTGAGCACGGTGTCCATCATTCCCGGCATCGAGAACTTCGCTCCCGAGCGGACGGAGACGAGCAGGGGCTTCTCGGCGTCACCCAACTTGGCCTGCATCTTTCGTTCGAGCATGGCGACCTGCGCTGCCAATTCCTTGTCCAACCCGGCGGGCCAGCCGTTTCGCATGTAATCACGACAGGCGTCGGTAGTGACCGTGAAGCCGTGCGGAACCGGCAGCTTCAGCACGCTCATCATTTCGGCGAGGTTGGCGCCCTTGCCGCCGAGCAAGTCCTTCAAGTTCATCGGCGACTTTCGATGCTTGTGATCGAAGGCGTAGATGTAAGTCACTACCGCATTCTACCGATGTGACGATTGACGATTTTCGAATTGAACTTTCGGGACGTTCAGACGATCGTGCCGCGCTTGACGACAGCCATCGCTCGTTCACCTTGCACCGACGTATACCGTCCCACTACTTCACCATTCACCATGACGTCGTCGCCCGCCTTGGTTCCTGCTGGACACCCCATGGTGACGAGAGATCGTGGCGCACGTGAGCCTCGTGAGTCCATCCGCTCGACGAGCTCCTGGCCCGGGTAGCAGCCCTTGGCGAAACTCACCGCCACATCCACCACACCCGTCTCTGCAGGAATCATCTCCGCGGTGACATCCGTACCCATCGTCGGCCAACCGGCTTCGATACGAACGCGCTCATAGTCGTCCCACGAACCTTCCGGAATGAGATCCGGCATTGCCGCCTGACCGGCAAACACGTCGACGGCTGAGCCATCCATCCGCCACGCGGGAATCACGCCCTGGATCGAAGTTCCCTCCAGATCGCGAATGGCTCGCCATGTTTGCGTGGTCAACTCGAAGTCGACCTCGACTCGAATCTTGAAGCGGTTCAAGCGTGTCGCCACGGCATCCCCAAAGCCCGGATCCATGTCGAGCACGAAGCGATCCAGTCCACCGCGGGTGACGCGCAGTAACGCGACGATCTTGCCAGTCGGTTCGAGCAAGAACGATTGGCGAGCATCCCCCGCCTCCATCGAGGCAATGTCCTGACTCAGTTGTGAATGGAGATAGGTGGCGGCGTCTTTACCCGTGACCGTGATCACGTCGCGTACGAGCGGCACCCAGAACATGTCACTCATCGTGGCAAAGGTTCAGCCGCGACGACGAGTCATGCGTCGGGCAGCAGGAATCGCCGACAACAGCGCCGCGGCCTTGTTCTTGCACTCCAACAACTCTTCCGCCGGATCGCTGTCGGCGACGACTCCAGCACCGGCCTGCAACGAAGCACGGTCGCCCCTGACGAACATCGTGCGAATGGCGATTGCGGTGTCCAGGTTGCCGCTGAAGTCGACGTAACCCACGACTCCGGCATAGGGGCCGCGACGCACCGGCTCGAGTTCGTCGATGATTTCCATGGCCCGCACCTTCGGCGCGCCGCTCACCGTGCCTGCCGGAAGCGTGGCGCGTAACACGTCGATCGGTCCGAGCTCTTCGCGAAGCGTTCCCGAAACTTGCGAAGTGAGGTGCATCACATGGCTGTAGCGCTCGAGGGTCATCAACTCATCCACCTTCACCGTGCCGTAACGAGCCACACGCCCGACATCGTTCCGCGCAAGATCGACGAGCATCACGTGCTCGGCGACCTCCTTCGGACTCTCCTTCAATTCGGCGGCCATGCGCCGATCATGAGCGTCATCTCGACCTCGTCGGCGCGTGCCTGCGATTGGGCGCGAAATCACTTGACCATCACGCAGGAGCACCATTGGTTCGGGAGACGAGCCGACGATGGTGATCGCATCGTGGCGCACGAAGTACATGTACGGCGATGGGTTCACTTGGCGCAGTACGCGATACACGTCGAACGGATCGGCTTGAAGATCGACATCGAATCGTTGTGACAACACCACCTGAAAGATGTCGCCCGCCCGTACGTGGTCCTTCGCCACTTGCACCGAGCGTTGGTAGTCATCGGGGGACGTGATCGCCGTGGTGAGCGGTGGATCCTCCCCGCTGATCGGAGGCTCGACTGGTTCGTAGGCCAGCGGACCGCTGATTCGATCGACAGATTCGGCCAATCGTCGAGAAGCAGCGTCGTACGCCTTGTCGATCGCAGCTGCGTCGAGTCCGCCGAAGTGCACGCTCTCGATCAGATACACCCGCTGTTTCCAGTGGTCGAACGCCGCCAACGAACCGATCATGCCGACGATGGCATCGGGGTAACCGCGATCGTCCCTCGGTGGATTCGGCAACTTCTCCACCTCGCGAATGACGTCGTAACCGAGATACCCCATCAATCCGCCCTGCAACGGCGGGAGGTCGGGGATCATCGGCGCACGGCACGCACCGAGCACCCGTTCCATTGCATCGAGAATTCCGCTCGACCCGTCGATCGACACGGGCAACGTTCCGTCCACCTTCAACTGACCATCGATCAAGGTGATCGATCCACGCGGGTTCCACCCCACGAAGGAATACCTGCTCCAACGCTCGCCGTGCTCCACCGACTCGAGCAAGAACCCAGGGGCATCGCCGACCAACTTGAGATAGGCCGCGACTGGCGTCTCCAGATCCGCTAGCAACTCCGTCCAAACGGGCACGACCGTGTGCTCGGCGGCAAGCCGATGGAACTCCTCACGCGTTGGCAGGACGTTCATCTCAGAGATACAGGCCGGTGGACGCCTCGATGCGCTTGGCGGCGACTGCGTGGATCTCGCGCTCGCGCAACATGATGTAGTCCTGCCCCTGCACCTCGACCTCGTAACGGTCCTCCGGGCTGAACAACACGAGATCGCCTGCTTCGGCAGAGCGCACGTTCTGACCGAGCGCCACCACCTCTGCCCACATCAACCGCTTTGCCACCTGAGCCGTTGCCGGAATCACGATGCCCCCGGTGGATCGACGCTCCCCATCACCACTGGTGGTCTTGACGAGAAGCCGATCATTCAACATCTTGATCGGCAGTTTTTCTGGCGTTACGGTCACCCGAGCAGGGTACCCGCATGAGCCTGCGGGTTCATCGGGCCGCGCGTTGTACGAGCCGCAGTGCGGTGTTGACTCCTCGTTCGGCCTCGTAGATCGAGGTCAACAAGTCGTCACCAGCGTTGGGGTCGTCGGGATTGGCAACCGCCATGCCCCGCGACTCGGCAAGCGCGGCGAGACGATTGCGGCACTGCTCCAACGAGTTCGCCAACGCGGCAAGTTCAGCGCGAGTGGAGTCTGCATTCGCTGATTTGTCGCGGGCCACCGCCCGACTTTACCGATATATGACAACTGAGCCCCTTGCGGGGCTCAGCGTCCGGTTTCAAGCGGCGGACTCGAAACCGATGGCTCGGCGCCAGGCGCACAAGCTCGTTCTCACGATACCGACTTCTTTCGTTTGCCCACCGAGCGTGCCATGGCAGCCCGCGGCAACTCCGACGACGGACAGATGTCGGCGAGCGAACAGTCGAAACACTTGGGCTTCTTCGCGTCACAGACACGACGACCGTGAAGGATCAGACGGAGGCTGAACCCACCCCACTCGGTTGGCGGAAGGATGGCGTTCAAGGCGTACTCCACCTTGACGGGATCTTCTTCCTGCGTGAGTCCGAGTCGACGCGAGAGCCGACCGACGTGCGTGTCGACGGCCAGACCGGGCAGGTCGAACACCACACTGCGCAGCACGTTCGCCGTCTTGCGACCGACACCTGGCAGTGTGACCAAATCGTCGATCTCGCGTGGTACTTCGCCCCCAAATCGATCCACGACCCCGCGTGCCATTCCGATCAAGTTCTTGGCCTTGGTTTGGTAGAAGCCGGTCGAGCGAACCAGTTCTTCCACTCGACGCGGGTCTGCCACCGCCATCGACTTCGCATCGGGGTACTCGGCAAACAGCGCGGGCGTCACCATGTTGACGCGAGCATCGGTGCACTGTGCGGAGAGAATCGTTGCAGCGAGCAACTGGAATGCGTTCTCGTGAGTCAACTCACAGATCGCTTCCGGATACAACACCTTGAGGCGAGCAAGCACTTCGGTTCCGCGATCGGCGATCTTCTTCGGAGGCTTCTTTGCGGCGACTTTCTTCACCGGTTGCTTCGTCGCTTGCTTCTTCGCCTTCTTCGCTGCCACGATCGCGAACACTACTCAGGCGATCGCTAGCCTGTCGCAGTGGCGCACATCGACATCAAACGTCGGCTGGCGATGGATGACATGTCCGACATCGCAGACCTGCTCGCCGATGTCGAACGCGCAGACGGTCAGCGCCCCCTCTCAGACCATCTATGGATCGATCTGCGGCAAGGTGGAAGACCGGGATTCACCGGGCTCATGGCCTGGGAGCCCGGCCACGACCACATGGTGGCGTACTGCCAAGTGTCGCGTGGCAACGATTCGTGGCTGATCGATCTCGTCGTCCACCCGCACCATCGATATGAAATGTCGGTGATTGGCCCCGAGCTGTTGGACGAGGCGTTCTCGATCATCCGCCAAGAAGGTGGTGGCCACGTGCACTGGTGGGTGTTCGAACCCACTACTGCTCACGTGGAGATCGCCCAGCGGTTCGGCCTGCATTTGGGTCGAACCATGAAACAGATGCGCGTCAAGCTCCCGCTTCCCCACTCGGTCACGAGTCCCTTGCCCGCAATCGAGACGACCCCGTTTCGAGTTGGTGTGGATGAAGCGGCGTGGCTCGAAGTCAACAACCGCGCCTTCGCCGATCACCCGGAACAGGGCGGCTGGACGGCCGAACTACTGGCGAGTCGGATGGCCGAGCCCTGGTTCAATCCACGAGGCGTCCTGATGATGTGGAGCGGCGATCAGTTGGCTGGCTTCTGCTGGACCAAGGTGCATCTCGACACTCGTCCCGCGCTCGGTGAGATCTACATCATCGCCGTGCATCCGGACTTCGCCGGCAAAGGCATCGGGTCGGCTCTGACCGTGGCCGGGTTGCAGCACCTCCACCTCGTGGGCACACCGATGGGGATGTTGTACGTGGACGCGGAGAACCTGCGCGCGGTGAGCATGTATTCGCACCTCGGCTTCACCACCCACCACGTTCAACGAGCGTTCGTCGGCGACGTCCAGTAACTTTTCGGACATGTCCGAAACCACACTTCCTCGCTGGTCAGTGAGCGACCTGCACGAGTCGTTCGAGTCCCGTTCCTTTCTCGACGCCATGGAGCGTGCCCGCGCCGACGCCGACCGCCTCGTTGCGCTCTTCGACGAATGCGACATTCGAGCCATCGAGCGACGCAAGCCCACCGCCGCGGACGCGTCGAACGCCGACCGAGTGATCGCTGCATTCAACGAAACGGTGGAGCGCTCCGAATTGCTCGGCTCCTACGTGTATGCCACCGTCTCCACCGACACTCGCCACGAGCATGCCCAGAGCCTGCTCAGCGAACTCGAAGTGCTGGACGCCAAAGTGGGACCGCTACTTGCCCGTCTCGCCGACTGGGTTGCATCCCTCGGAGCAGACGATCTCGCGGCTCTGTCGAACGTTGCTCGTGAACACCTCGGACCGCTGCAGCGTTTGCAGGCTCGCGCCGAGCACCAGATGTCCGAGGTGGAGGAAGGTCTGTTCGCCGAGTTCGGCACCGTGGGCTCCTCGGCGTGGGGTCGCCTGCAGAGCGACCTGACTTCGCAACTCTCTGCCGAGGTCGCGTTGCCCGACGGAAAGAAGACGTTGCCGATGGCTGCCGTCCGCGGCTTGGCTACCCATGCCGACCCGCTCGTTCGTCGCGCCGCTTACGACGCCGAAATGACGGCGTGGCCGAAAGTCTCCGTTGCCTGCGCCGCCGCAATGAACAGCATCAAGGGTGAGGCCAACATCGTCAATCGACGACGCAACTGGCGCTCCCCACTCGATGCATCGCTGTATGGCAACTCGGTGAGCGAAGCCACATTCTCTGCAATGCAATCGGCGATCCTCGACTCGCTGCCCGACTTCCGTCGCTGGATGCGCATGAAGGGCCGGCTACACGGCGACAAGGCCGGGCTCGCGTGGTGGAATCTGTTCGCACCGCTCGACTTCACGTCCAATCAACTGTCGTGGGACGAGGGCATCTCGCTCGTCAAGGGAGCATTCGCCAGTTACTCCCCGCGTTTGGCCAACTTGGTGGAACGGTCCATCGATGAACGATGGCTCGACGCCGAGCCGCGAGAAGGAAAGGTTGGCGGCGCGTTCTGCATGCCGTTCTTCGGCGATCGCTCACTCGTGCTGTTGAACTGGAGCGGCTCTGCCGAATCGGCACAAACGACGGCCCATGAACTCGGTCACGCATATCACAACACGCAGTTGGCCCACCGCACGCCGCTGCAAAAGCGGCTGCCAATGGCACTTGCCGAGACTGCCAGCATCTTCTGCGAGACGCTCGTGGTCGAAGAAGGACTCAGTCGCCTTCAGGGCGACGAGCGACTGGCGCTCCTGAATGTGGATCTGATCGGCGCCAACCAGGTGGTCGTCGACATTCACAGCCGCTTCCTGTTCGAGACCGAAGTCTTTGCTCGTAGACAGCGCCGCACTCTCGGCGTCGCGGAACTGAACGAGATGATGCTCGAAGCCCAACAGGCCGCATACGGCGACGGCATCGATCCTTCCACTCGTCATCCGCACATGTGGGTGCTGAAGCCCCACTACTACGGCAGCCACTTCTACAACTGGCCATATACGTATGGGTTGTTGTTCGGTCTCGGTTTGTATGCCAAGTTCCGCAACGATCCGGATCGCTTCCGTGACGGTTACGACGACGTGCTTTCTCGCGCCGGCATGGATACTGCCGAAGAACTCGGCAATGCATTCGGCATCGACGTCACCGACAAGGCATTCTGGACCGCAAGCCTCGATGTCTTGCGTGCCCGCATCGCCGATTACGAGAAGCTCGCGGCGCCACATCTGTCATAAGCAGGCTTTGACCCGCTTGTCGGGTCGATGCCTCGTAGCCTGAATGACATGGTTGGTTTGTACGACGCTTCACGCGAAGACTTCGCCGCGGCGCTCGCCGGCCAACCCGCATTTCGGGTCAAGCAATTGTGGGAAGGCCTGTATCAACACTTCCAGCAGCCAGCCGAGATCCTCACGTTGCCGAAGGACGTGCGCGACGGCTTGACCCGCGATTTTCCTCCGTCGCTCGAAGAAGCGGGGGTATCGGTATCGGATCGCGGTGACACCGTGAAGTTCCTGTGGCGACTCGTCGACGGCGGCCACCCGATCGAGACCGTACTGATGCACTATCGCGATCGTGCGACCGTGTGCGTGAGCACGCAAGCGGGTTGCGCCATGGCTTGCGGTTTCTGCGCCACCGGACAGGCCGGATTCAACCGACACCTCTCGCCCGGCGAGATCGTGGAGCAAGTCGTGCGTGCCGCACGACGCAGTGCCGAGCGAAACCAACGGGTCGCCAACATCGTGTTCATGGGTATGGGCGAACCTCTTGCCAACGAGGAGTCGGTGTGGCGCTCAATCGAACGAATCCATGGCGACATCGGCATCTCTGCACGTCACCTCACCATTTCCACCGTCGGCATCATCCCGGGCATCAAGGCGCTCGCCGCGCGCGATCTGCCGGTGAACCTTGCCGTCTCGATGCACGCGGCACGCAACGACCTGCGCGATGAACTCGTGCCGATCAACAAGCGCTACCCGATCGAGGATCTGATGCAGGCTTGCCGCGACTACTTGACGGTGAAGAACCGCCGAATCAGTTTCGAGTGGGCAATGATCGCCGGCGTCAACGACCAACCTCGCGATGCAGAGGAACTCGCGCGTCTCGCCCGACAACTGCGACCATCTGCCCACGTCAATCTCATTCCGCTCAATCCCACTCCCGGGTGGCCGACCAAGGGTTCGTCCAAGACGGCGGTGTATGCATTTGCCAAGCGACTCGAAGATCTCGGGATCAACGTGACCGTGCGCCAGAACCGCGGCACCGACATCGACGCAGCATGTGGACAGCTGGCTGCCGGTCAACCCGTCATGCTGAAGACGCGCTCACGCGCCGAGGCGAACTAGCAACTTCTCTCTCGATGCGGCGATCTGATCGCCGAGCACCTTCTCCAAGACTCCGCCACCGAACAGCGCGCCGCCGTAGTGCAGGTGCATCACCAGACGACTCGAGCCCCCACGGTCTTCGATCGATGCGGTGAGCACCCACTTGGCGTGACGCCTACCGTCCAACTCTTGGCGCTCGAACACGACACGGCTTGGCGCGTCATCCGTCACCCGCACCATACGCAACCGTTTCGACCGAGCGAACGGCCCCACCTTGCCACGCAATTCCACCTGCCACACACCATCAGCTTCTCGGCGAGCAGCATGCACGATGCCGATCCACTCGGGGTAACCATCCAACGATCGAACTTCGTCATACACACGCGACGCCGCAACCGGCGCCTCCACCACGGCCTCGATGTCCATCAGGGGATGTCGTCGAAGGGTTCGCGCTGCAACTCCTTCGCAGGACGTTGCATGAACTGCGTCTCATCCGA
>JBDKEO010000107.1:0-6388 GCA_039795205.1 Actinomycetota bacterium | reverse complement strand
TCGAGACCCGCAAGGGCGTGGTGTTCGTCGTCCTCATCGCCGTGACGTTGGCGATTCTCGTGGCGGTCGTGCGTGTGGACCTCGGCCAGCGTCGCATTCCCGTGCAGTTCGCCAAGCGTCTCGTTGGTCGCAAGATGTACGGCGGACAGAACACCTACATTCCGCTGAAGGTGAACCAGTCGGGTGTGGTGCCGATCATCTTCGCCAGCTCGGTGTTGTTGTTGCCGGTGTTGTTCACCAACATGCTCGGCTCCGCCGAAGGGTGGCGCGGTTCGATCGCCGGGTTCGTCAACGACTACCTCGTCAACAGCCAGAACCTGCTGTACATCTCGGTGTTCTTCTTGATGATCATCGCCTTCGCCTACTTCTACAACTCGATCGCCTTCGATCCGATTCGTCAGGCCGACCAGCTGCGCAAGCAGGGCGGTTTCGTTCCTGGTATTCGCCCCGGCCCGCAGACCGAGTCGTTCCTCGGCAAGACGGTCAACCGCATCACGCTTCCCGGCGCCATGTTCGTCGCGTTCATCGCGATCATTCCGTACATCGTTTTGTGGGTGGGCAACGTGCAGACCTTCCCCTTTGCCGGCACCACCGTGTTGATCGCGGTCGGTGTGGCCCTCGAGTTGATGCGCCAAATCGACAGCCAGTTGATGCAGCGAAACTACGAGGGGTTCCTCAAGTAGTCCGTACCTCGTAGGGTACGAAACGAACGGACAGCACATGCCTACGGGAATTCGCGTCATCATGCTCGGTCGCCAAGGGGCGGGAAAGGGCACGCAGTGTCGGCGTTTGGCCGAGCACTTCGGCATACCCCACATCTCCACGGGCGAAATGTTGCGCGCAGCAGTCCGTCAGGACTCCGTGTTGGGTAGGGCAGTGAAGCAGGTGCTCGACGCCGGACAATTGGTGGACGACGAGTTGATGATCAGCCTCGTGCAGGGCCGCCTCGGCGAACCCGACGCGCGCACGGCGGGTTACGTGTTGGACGGCTTTCCGCGCACCGTCGCGCAGGCGCAGTCGTTCGACGACATCAGCCGGGCTCGCCCGGTGAACGTGGTGATCGACCTCGAGGTCGGTCGCGACTTGGTGGTGGACAGGCTCTCTGCCCGTCGCACGTGCGAGCGGTGCGAGGCCAACTATGTCGCCACCGGCAACGAACCGAACCCGTGGAGCTGTGAGAAGTGTGGGGGAGCGGTGATCCAGCGGGCGGACGACACCCCCGGGGCAATCAACAAGCGTCTCGACCTCTACGACCAGCAGACCTCCCCCTTGATCGACTACTACCGGGCCAAGTCCCTGTTGGCCGTCGTGAGCGGGGTGGGTACGCCCGATGAGGTATTCGCGCGGCTCTTGGCGGCCGTGCAGGACGTCACGAAGGCGTGAATTCGGGGTTTTCGGGTAGATAGTCCCGCCGATAGAGTCACCCTTCGCCTTTTGGGAGGGTTGACCACTCAAAAAGCATCAACCAGATCGCGTGTCGAGGAGAGTGTTCTGCCGAAAAACAAGGAAGATGCGATTGTGCTGGAGGGCACAATCACCGAATCGTTGCCCAACGCAATGTTTCGGGTCGAACTCGACAACGGCCACACGGTTCTGGCTCACATCTCGGGAAAGATGCGAATGAATTACATCCGCATCCTGCCCGGGGACAAGGTCCAGGTGGAACTCACACCGTATGACCTGACCAGAGGCCGCATCACCTACCGACACAAGTAATAGACGAGCAAGTAGTACGAGCAAATAGGAATCACGAGGCAACAGTGAAAGTAAAACCGAGCGTCAAGAAGATCTGCGAGAAGTGCAAGGTCATTCGTCGCCATGGTCGCGTGATGGTGATTTGCGAAAACCCGCGCCACAAGCAGCGCCAGGGCTGAGAAGGACAACACATGGCACGTATTTCCGGAGTCGACATCCCGCGCGAGAAGCGTTTGGAGATCGCCCTTACCTACATCTTCGGCATCGGTCGCAGCACCTCACAGAAGATGTGCGCCGAGCTCGACCTCAACCCGAGCACCCGCGTCCGTGACCTCACGGACTCCGAGGTCAACAAGATCCGTTTGTACATCGAGAACAACCTCACCGTCGAAGGTGACCTGCGTCGCGACGTGCAGACCGACATCAAGCGCAAGATCGAGATCGGCTCCTACCAGGGCGTGCGTCACCGCAAGGGTCTGCCCGTTCGTGGTCAGCGCACCCACACCAACGCGCGTACCCGCAAGGGACCGAAGAAGACCGTGGCCAACAAGAAGATGGCAGTGAGGAAGTAATCGATGGCTAAGGCACCAGCACCCCGCAAGCGCAAGCGCGACCGCCGCAACGTGGCGTCGGGCATCGTGCACATCAAGAGCTCGTTCAACAACACGATCGTTTCGATCACCGACACCGAGGGCAACGTCATTTCGTGGGCGTCCTCCGGTGGCGTGGGTTTCTCTGGCTCGCGTAAGTCGACGCCGTTCGCCGCGCAGATGGCTGCCGAGAAGGCTGGCCGCGCCGCGATGGACCAGGGTCTGAAGCGTGCCGAAGTGCACGTGAAGGGTCCAGGTTCTGGCCGCGACACCGCGCTTCGTTCGATTCAAAACCTGGGCATCGAGGTGTCCGGCATCAAGGACGTGTCTCCGGTGCCGCACAACGGTTGCCTCCAGCCGAAGCGGAAGAGGCCGTAACCATGGCTCGTTATACCGGTCCGAAAGTTCGTATCTCGCGCCGTCTCGGCGTGAACGTGTTCGAAAACGCCAAGGGCTCGAAGGCCCTCGAGCGTCGCCCGTTCCCCCCGGGAACGCACGGTCGCACCCGCCGTCGTGGCGCAGGTAGCGAGTACCTCACCCAGCTGCAGGAAAAGCAGAAGGCGAAGTACATCTACGGCGTGCTCGAGCGTCAGTTCCGCAAGATGTACGAGAAGGCCACCCGTCTCTCCGGTCCCACCGGTGAGAACTTGCTGCGCCTCCTCGAGTGCCGTCTCGACAACGTCGTGTATCGCGCCGGTTGGGCGAGCACGCGTCCGCAGGCTCGTCAGTTCGTCAGCCATGGTCTCGTGATGGTGGATGGCAAGCGCGTGAACATCCCGTCGTACAGCGTCACCAAGGGTCAGATGATCTCGCTCAGCGAGAAGGCCAAGAACATGATCGTGATCCAGCACAACATCGACACCCTCGACCGCAAGGTGGTGGGTTGGTTGGAGACCGGTGAAGCCGGTCGCCTCGTCACGGTGCGCGACTTGCCGCAGCGTGAGCACATCGATGTCCCCGTCCGTGAGCAGCTCATCGTCGAGCTCTACTCGAAGTAACCCCCTAAGGAGAGAAGCACATGCTCGTCATTCAGCGCCCCACCGTGGAAGCCATCGGCGTCGCGGAGAACAATCGTCAGAAGTTCTCGATCGGACCGTTGGAGCCGGGTCTCGGCCACACCATCGGCAACTCGATGCGCCGCATGCTCCTGTCGTCGATCCCGGGTTCCGCGATCACGACGGTCAAGTTCGAGTCTGCTCTGCACGAGTTCGACACCATCGACGGCATCACCGAGGACGTGACGGAGATCATCCTCAACCTGAAGGACGTCGTCGTCACCTCCGAGTCCGACGAGCCCGTCGTCATCTCGCTCGACGTCAAGGGTCCGGCTGAGGTCACCGCTGCGGACATTCCGTGCCCCGCTGGTGTGGAGATCTTGAACAAGGGTCAGCGCATCGCGACGCTTTCGGCCAAGGGTCGTCTCGTCGTCGACCTCACCGTCGAGCGCGGCAAGGGTTACATGTCGAGCGACCGCGACACCCGCAAGGTGATCGGCGTCATTCCGATCGACGCGATCTTCTCGCCGGTTCGTCGTTGCACCTACACCGTGGAGCCCACTCGCGTGGAGCAGTCCACCAACTACGACAAGATCATTCTCGACATCGAGACCGACGGCAGCATGGAGCCGCGTGAGGCGTTGGCTTCCGCTGGCGCAACCTTGCGCAACCTCGTCGACCTCGTTGCCACCTTGTCGGATGAGCCCGCCGCACTCGAGCTTGGCGAGCCCGCCGGCATGGGTTCGGGTTCGCCCGACCTCGACCTCAGCATCGAGGATCTCGAGTTGTCCGAGCGTCCCCGCAACTGCCTCAAGCGCGCCCAGATCAACACCGTGGGTGAGTTGCTCATGCGCAGCGAGGAAGACCTGCTCAACATCACCAACTTCGGTCAGAAGTCCCTCGACGAAATCAAGGTCAAGCTCGACGAGCGTGGCCTGTCGTTGAGGATCTGAGCCAGGGTTTCACAACAGGAGTCGATGACCAATGCCAGCAACACCACGTCGTGCGCCGAAGTTCGGCGGTAGCGCCGCACACCAGAAATTGATGATGGCGAACCTCGCCGCGTCGTTGTTTGCCGCCGAGGGCATCGTCACCACGGAGGGCAAGGCCAAGGCGCTGCGCCCGATCGCGGAGAAGTTGATCACCAAGGCGATCAAGGCGCAGGGTGAAGGCCCGATGCGTCTGCACCGTATTCGTCAGATCCAGTCGTACTTGAACGACAAGGAAATGACGAACAAGTTGGTCAACGTCGTGGCTCCGCGTTACGCGGGTCGCCCCGGTGGCTACACGCGCATCCTCAAGCTCGGCCCGCGGCACGGCGACAACGCGCCAATGGCGAGAATCGAACTCGTCTAGTAGTTCGATCATGCGTCGCGCGCGCATGACGGTTGCCTATCGCGGCGATCAATTCAACGGCTTTGCCGTCAACCCTGGTGTGGTGACCGTTGCCTCGACCATCGAGGCCGCATTGCAGCAGGTGATGCAGGAAGAAGTGAAGGTCATTCCTGCCGGTCGCACCGATGCCGGCGTGCACGCGTGGGGGCAAGTGATCAGTCTCGACTTGCCTGAGCGCGTCGAGCTCGACTTGTTGGCCAAGCAGTTGAACGCTTTGTGTGGTCCGTCGATCGTGGTGCGCGAGGCGCGCTGGACACAACCCGACTTCCACGCCCGATTCTCGGCGTTGTGGCGTTCGTATCGCTACACGATCCTCAATTCACCGACCCAAAATCCGTTCATGGTGGAGACCGCCTGGCACATCTCGCGACCGTTGAACATGCGCGCGATGCAACTGGCGAGCGACGCGCTGATCGGGGAGCACGACTTCTCGGCGTTCTGCCGCAAGCCCAAGTTGCCCGAAGAGCGCTCGATGCGCCGCTATGTGATGGCCGCCAAGTGGTCTGCGCTCGAAGGTGACGTGCTGCAATTCGAGATCACGGCGAACGCCTTTTGCCATCAGATGGTGCGGTCGATCGTGGGCACCCTGGCCGACATCGGGATGGGCAAGCGCCCGCCGAGTGACATGCGGGGGCTGATCCTCGCGGGGGACCGGAGCGAGGCTGCCCACTTGGCACCACCCCAAGGTCTCGTGTTGTGGGAGGTGGGGTACCCCGTCGAGCCGGAATGAGCCCGAATGACGTGGTTCTGTGGGCCTCAAACCGCGCCCGGCCGATTGTGACCGTGGGTCCCGCCCCGTATCCTGAAGAGTCCTGTTGGCGCGGGTTTCGCGGTCCAACGAACGTTCGAAAGTAGTTGACATGCGTACCTTCACCCCAAAGACCGCCGACATCACTCGTGACTGGCATCTCGTCGATGCCGATGGCTTGGTGCTCGGTCGGATGTGCACGGAAGTAGCGCGCATCCTGCGCGGCAAGCACAAGCCGATCTTCTCCACGCACGTGGACACGGGCGACCATGTCGTCATCGTGAACGCCTCCAAGGTGGTGCTCACTAGGGGCAAGGCAGAGACCGAACTCGTCCACGACTACAGCGGTTACCCGGGCGGTCTGCGCACGCAGACGTACGGCAACTTGCTGAAGCGCAAGCCGGAGGATGCGATTCGTCGTACCGTTCGCGGCATGCTGCCGAAGGGACCACTCGGTCGTCAGATGATCAAGAAGCTCAAGGTGCACGCTGGCCCTGAGCACAACCACCAGGCACAACAGCCGAAGGCGCTCGACATGTCGCACGCCAAGGCTCGTTGATCAAAGGAGTATTCGTGGGAACCAAGCCACTCACCCAGACCACCGGTCGTCGTAAGTCCGCCATCGCCCGCGCGCGCCTGCGCCCCGGCACCGGCAAGGTGACCGTCAACGGTCGGACGTTCGAGAACTACTTCCCGAACGAAGTGCAGCGCGCACAGGCCACTGAGGCTCTGCGTGTCATCGAAGCCGAATCCGCGTACGACGTCGACGCCGACATCCAAGGTGGTGGCATTGCTGGTCAGGCTGGCGCGTTGCGCATGGCGATCGCCCGTTCGATCCTCGATCTCGATCCAGAGAAGCGTCTTGCATTGCGCAAGGCCGGTCTGCTTACTCGCGACTCCCGTAAGAAGGAGAGCAAGAAGTACGGCTTGAAGAAGGCGCGCAAGGCGCCGCAGTACACCAAGCG
>JBDKEO010000103.1:0-8786 GCA_039795205.1 Actinomycetota bacterium | reverse complement strand
GCGAGTGATCAGCGATTTCCCCATGTTCTGAACACTGTGGCAGTTCCCTCGAGCCGAATCTCGTCGCCCTTACGCAACACCACCGCATGGCCGCGCTTCACGACCCCCGCATCGCCGCTCGTACACACGATGATCTCCGCCTCGTGGGTGGCGGTGAGCACGTGACTGCCTGCTACTTCGATCCGTTGTGTACCGAAGCGCGGTGTATTGGCGTGGTAGCCGAACACGTTTGCTCCCTCGGCAACGGGTTGCATGATCGGTGGGTCGATCTCGTCGAAACGAGCGACGGCGAGGAACTCGTCGATATCGATGTGCTTGCGAGTGAACGCGGCCCGCACCACGTTGTCGCTGTTGGCCATCACTTCGAGTCCGGTGCCCGACAAGTATGCGTGCACGTTCCCCGCGCCAAGGAAGATCGCTTCGCCCGGTGCCAGTCGGAGGTGGTGCATCAGTAAAGCCACGAGCACACCGCCGTTGCCCGGGTACTGAGCGGCAATTCGTGCAGCCCACGCCGGCATGTTCTCTGGTAGTTGACGCGGGCCGGTGGTCAATGCCCAGCGCACGGTCTCGGCGAGACCGTCGGTCCGCAAATGGTCCTCGAGTTCCGTCCATCCGTATCGCGCGCAGAGTTGATACGTGAGCTCCAAGTTGCGGAATCCGCAGATGGCGTCGAACGGAGTGAGCGCGATCAGCAGTTCAGGTTTGGGGAGAGCGTCGCGATAGATCCGGTTCGGTGCATCGAGAGGAATACCGATCTCGTTTTCTTCGTGGAAGCCGGAGCGCGCCTGTTCGTCGTTTGGATGCGTCTGCAGTGACAACGGTTTGGCGGCCGCGATGATCTTGACGAGAAACGAGAGGTCACCAACCGTGTCGGCAAGGGGAGTGGATCCGTTGCCATTCATCACGAGCGAAGGTCCGCCGCGATGAGTTCCCCACCACAGCTCGGCCCACGGCTTGGCATCGGGTTCGGTGCCGAGGAACTCGGGGATCGCGCGCTGATCACCCCACTCGTAGTGCTGCACCACGCCGCGGAGTTGCAGCATCGTCACGCCTTGGCGATTTCGGCGAGCGCCACCGACACGGCCTGATCGATCGGCGTTTCGGTCGTCGTCCCCGTGATGCGGTTACGCACCTCGACGACACCGTTGGCAACACCACGTCCAGCCACCACCACGACGGGCATGCCGAGCAATTCGGCATCCTTGAACTTCACGCCGGGCGACACGCCCACGCGGTCGTCCAGCACCACGCGCATGCCGCTCGCTTCGAGACCGTCCACGATCTGGTTGGCAGTAGAGGTGATAGAGCCGTCGTCCTTGCCCGCCATCACCACATGGGCGTCGAACGGCGCAATTTCGCGCGGCCAACGCAATCCAAGTTCGTCGTGCGTCGCCTCGGCGATTGCGGCCACGGCGCGGGAAACGCCGATGCCGTAACTGCCCATGGTCACCACTTGCTGCTTGCCGTTCTGATCGAGCACTTGCAGGTCGAGCGTTTCGGCGTACTTGCGTCCCAACTGGAACACGTGGCCAATTTCGATTCCACGACGGATCTCGAGGGCGGAACCACACGTCGGGCAGGTGTCGTCGTCACGAACCTCGGCCACGTCGATCACGCCGTCAGCCTCGAAGTCGCGCCCGTTCACGAGATGCATCACGTGCTTGCCGGCTTGGTCGGCGCCGGTGATCCACTCGCTGCCGATCGCAATGCGTGGGTCGAGCAGGTAACGGATGCCCGATGAGTTCTTCGTGCCGAGAGCGCCAGGGCCGATGTAGCCCTTCGTCAACGCAGGGTGCTTGGCGAAGTCGGCTTCTTCGAACGGCTGCACTTCGGCGGGTGAGACCTGCGCCTCGAGTCGCTTCATGTCCACTTCGCGATCGCCGGGTACGCCGACGGCCAGTGGCTCGTTGCGTCCATCAGGGTGGCGCAGCATCACCACGACGTTCTTCAACGTGTCCGATGCCTGCCACTCACCATTCGCGCGCTTCAGGTCGTCGCGCGCGTTGAACAAGTCGACGAGCGTCTGGATCGTCGGGGTGTTCGGCGTGTCGACGACTCGCTTGGCGGGAGTGGAGGAGTGGTCGACAGGTGAAGCGGCACCGACACGCACCGCTTCAGTGTTCGCCGAGTAGCGGCAACTCGCGCATTGCACGAACGTGTCTTCACCGATGTCGCATGGAAAGAGGAACTCTTCCGAGGCGGACCCACCCATGGCGCCGGACATCGCCGACACGATCACGTACGGCAAACCGAGGCGATCGAAGATGCGCACGTACGCGTCGCGGTGTGCATCGTAGGAACGCTGCAACCCTTCATCGTCGATATCGAACGAGTACGAATCCTTCATCGAAAACTCACGACCTCGGAGCAAACCACCGCGGGGGCGAGCTTCGTCACGGAATTTGTCCTGAATTTGGTACAGCCAAACGGGAAGGTCCTTGTAACTCGAATAGAGATCCTTCACGAGCAGCGTGAACATCTCTTCATGGGTCGGTCCGAGGAGGTAGTCGACCTTGCGTCGGTCTTGCAGACGGAACAAGTTGTCGCCGTAATCGGTCCAGCGACCGGTGGCGTCGTACGGTTCGCGGGGGAGCATCGCGGGAAAGTGCACTTCTTGGGCACCGATCGCGTCCATTTCCTCGCGGATCACCCGCGCCACGTTCTGATACACCCGCCAGCCAAGGGGCAGCCAGGTGTAGCCACCCGGCGCGGCCCTGCGGATGTAGCCCGCCCGCACCAGCAAGCGGTGACTGGGAACTTCGGCATCGACGGGGTTGTCCCTGAGGGTGCGCACGAACAACTGAGACAGCCTCTGGACCACACGTGAACCTTAGTTTGCGCGGTTAGAATTGATCCGTCCTTTGTAGTTCGTTGAACTGGAGGCGTGGGTTTCGACCCACGCCTTTTGTTCTCTAGGGGGTCACTTCGGTGGCCCGATGGGAGGTGAGTGATGACCAGAAGTACGGCAAGCCCGGTGCTCGACGCCGTCCATCAGCTGGTCGCCCCCATCGTCAATGACCTCGGGCTGGATCTCTACGACCTGGAGTTCGCTGGCGGCACCCTGCGCGTCGTCGTCGACACGCCCGCGGGTGGGCCTGCCGGCGTCAGCCTCGACACCATTGCCTTGATCACCCGGCTCGTCTCCCGCGAACTTGACCATGAGGATCCCGTTCCCGGCCGCTACACCCTCGAGGTGTCGAGCCCGGGCCTCGAGCGCACGCTGCGCGAACCACGTCATTACCAGCGCGAGGTGGGCAAGGACGTCTCGGTGAAGACGACCGAAGCGATCGACGGTGTGCGCCGTTTCCAAGGTGCTCTTGTCGCCGCCACCGACGATGCCATCACCGTGCGTGATGCCGATGGTCGCGAGATGACCATTCCGTATCACCGGATCGAAAAGACGAAGACGATTTTTTCATGGGGCGCGGCACCGAAGCCGGGCTCGAAGAAGTAGGAGGTAGGCGATGAGCAATCTCGACATGACAGAAGCGATCAGGATGTTGGCCGCGGACCGCGGTCTCTCGGTCGACTCTCTGCTCCAAGTGCTGGTGGAGGCCCTCGCCACCGCCTACAAGAAGCGTCCTGGTGCAGCCGAAGAAGTGATCGTCGGTATCAACCCCGAGAACATGGACATCACGTTCACGGCCTACGACGTCGATGACGACGGCAACTGGATCAATGAGCGCGATGACACGCCGAAGAAGGACGAACTCGGCCGTATTGCCGCCACCACCTTCCGTCAGGTGATGAGCCAGCGCATCCGCGAAGTGGAGCGCGACCGCAAATTCGAGGAGTACGCCAACCGCGAAGGCGACATCGTCTCCGGCATCGTGCAGAAGACCGACACCAAGTACACGCTGCTCGACCTCGGTCGCGTGGAGGCTCTCTTGCCGCAGGCGGAGCAGGTGCAGGGCGAAGTGCGCGAGCCGAACGCGCGTCTCAAGGCGTACATCGTCGAAGTGCGCAAGACGCCGAAGGGTCCGCAGATCGTCGTCAGCCGCACGCACCCGGGTTTGATCAAGCGGTTGTTCGAACTCGAAGTGCCCGAGATCGCCGACGGCATCGTCGAGATCAAGGCGTGCTCGCGTGAGCCCGGACAGCGCACCAAGATCGCCGTCTGGTCCAACGACAACAACGTCGACCCGGTGGGTGCCTGCGTGGGCGCCCGCGGTGGTCGCGTGCGCATGGTCGTGACCGAACTCCGTGGCGAGAAGGTCGACATCATTCCGTACTCGGAGGATCTGCGTGACTTCATCGCCAAGGCAATGTCGCCGGCGAAGGTCACCGACGTGCGCATCAGCCCGGACGGCACACAGGCCGACGTGATCGTGCCCGACTTCCAGTTGTCCCTCGCGATCGGCAAGATGGGTGTCAACGCCAACCTCGCCGCGCGACTCACCGGTGTACGCCTCGACGTGAAGAGCGAGACGCAGGCTTCCGAGGAGTCGTCGGGCTACGTCAGCCAGTCTGCAGAAGAGACGACCGAGTCGTACGCCGAAGGCGAATGGCGCACCAACCCGGAGACGGGTGCAATGGAGTGGCACGCCGCCGACGGTTCAGTGGTGAGCCAAGAGCAGTGGGCCGCCGCCAGCGAACAGAATCCCGCACAGAGCACGGAGTAACACCAACACTTGGCCAAGATCTATCGCGTTCATGAGCTCGCCAAAGAGCTCGGCATGACCAACCAGGAAATGCTCGACCTCTGTGGCAAGTTGGGCATTGCCGTCAAGACACAATCATCGACGGTCATCGAAGCGCACGCCGACCGAGTGCGTCTGCGCGCAGAGCGTGACGGTCTGGTTCGCGACGTGCAGCCGGAGGAACCGAAGCCGGTGAAGAAGGCGGCGAAGAAGGCAGCTGCCAAGAAGGCTGCTCCGAAGGCAGAAGGCGACGACGCCGAGAAGCCGGCGAAGAAGGCAGCCAAGAAGGCACCCGCCAAGAAAGTGGCAAAGAAGTCCGCTGTTACCGAGCAGATCGAAGACGAGACGCCGCCAGTAGTCGAGCCCGTCGCAACACCAGTTGCGCAAGAGCCGGAGACACCGAAGGCCGACAAGCCAGCAGCAGTGATTTCGTCCGCGCGTCCCGTGACGAGCACACCGCCTGCCGCTGCGCCGCGACCAACTGTCGCGCCCACGCCGCCAAGCACACCTGCAACTCCGCCGCAGCAACAGCGCCCGTCGCAGGCTCCGCCGCAGCAACAGCGCCCACCACAGCCGCCACCGCGATTGGCGCCGAGCGGTCGGCCCATTCCGCCACCGCCGGGTAACGGTCGTCCCATTCCGCCACCGCCCGGTGGCTTCCGTCGTCCTGGTGGTGCTCCGCCACCGCGTACCGGTGGACCTGGTGGCCCAGGTCGCCCCGGTGGTCCGCGTCCCACTGGTGGGACTGGCGCACGCATGGGTCGTCTGCCTGCCAACACGATCGGTCGTGGTCCAGTGGGTACTGGTGGCCCTGGTCGTCCAAGTGGCCCGCGCCCTGCAGGTGGCCCAGGTCGCCCCGGCGCACCTGGTCGTCCGTTCGGTGGTCCTGGTGGTCCCGGTCGTGGTCCTGGGCGTGGCCCGGGAGCCGGCCCTGGTGGTCCCGGCCGTCCCGGTGGCGGTGGCCGCCCCGGCGGTCAGCGTCGTGGCCCAAAGAAGAAGTCGCGTGCACGGAGGCGTCAAGAGCTCGACGAGCTTCAGCCAATTACTCCGACGTCCTACACGCCGAGTTCGGCGCCGGTTCCGGAAGGAATCGTCGTCATCGAGCGCGGTAGCTCTGCGCAGGAGTTTGCACCGAAACTGAATCGCACCGCGGCCGACGTGGTGCGATTCTTGCTCGAGCACGGCGAGATGGTCACCGCCACGATGTCGCTTGCCGACGAGCAGATGGAACTCTTCGCCCTCGAGATTGGTGCAGAAATCCTGCTCGTCGATCCGGGCCAGCAAGAAGAGATGGAGTTGCAGGCGCTGTTCGACGACTCTGACGATGACGACGAAGAGGCACAGCGTCCGCGTCCTCCGGTGATCACCGTGATGGGTCACGTCGACCATGGCAAGACGACCCTGCTCGACCGTATTCGCTCGGCCAACGTGGTGAGCGGAGAGGCGGGTGGCATCACCCAACACATCGGTGCGTACCAAGTGGAGCGCAACGGTCGTCTCATCACGTTCATCGACACGCCTGGTCACGCTGCGTTCACCAAGATGCGCGCGCGTGGTGCACAGGTCACCGACATCGTCGTGTTGATGGTGGCGGCCGACGACGGTGTCATGCCACAGACGATCGAAGCGATTAGCCACGCTCGTGCAGCCGAGGTGCCGATCGTGGTGGCGATCAACAAGATCGACAAAGAGAACGCCGATGTCCCACGCGTGATGTCGCAGTTGGCCGAGCAAGAACTCACGCCCGAGGCGTGGGGTGGCGACACGATCGTCGTGGAAATGGCTGCGCAGAGTGGTCTCGGCGTGGACGAGATGCTCGATCAGTTGCAGGTCGTCGCCGAAGTGGAAGAGCTCACTGCCAACCCGACGGGACGCGCCAAGGGCATCGTGCTCGAGGCCAAGCTCGACATTGGTCGTGGCCCCGTCGCCACGGTGCTCGTCGACAAGGGCACGCTCAAGGTCGGCGATCCAATGGTGGCAGGTGCCGCCTGGGGTCGTGTCCGTGCCTTGATCAACGATCGCGGAGAGCAGATCAAGGAAGCAGGTCCTTCCTCGCCGGTGCAGGTGCTCGGTTTGTCCGTGGTGCCTGGTGCGGGCGACGAGTTCCGTGCCGCTCCAGATGAGAAGACCGCGCGCACGGTTGCCGAGGCCCGCGAGGCACGCTTCCGCGCACTCAGCCAGCGTGGCGATGCTCGCGTGCAACGCGGCGTGAAGCTCGAGGACATCTTCAGCCAGATCCAGTCGGGTGAAGTGGCCACGCTCAACGTGATCATCAAGGCCGACGTGCACGGTTCGCTCGAGGCCGTCACCGAGAGCTTGCGCAAGTTGGCTCGCGACGAGGTGCGCGCCGCGTTCGTCCACCGCGCCGTCGGTGCAATTACGGAGAACGACATCGCGCTCGCCGCCGCCACCAACGCCACGATCATCGGTTTCAACGTGCGTCCAGATCGCAAGGTGCGCGAAGCCGCAGAGGCCGAGGGTGTCGAGATCCGTACCTACGAAATCATCTACAAGCTGATCGAGGACATCGAGAAGGCGATGAAGGGCATGCTCGCGCCCGAGTTCGAGGAAGTCGTCACGGGTGAAGCCGAAGTGCGCGAGATCTTCCGCGCGCCGAAGGTGGGTGCCATCGCTGGATGTGCCGTTCGGTCTGGAGTCATCACGCGTGGCTCCAAGGTGCGCTTCCTGCGCGATGGAACGATCATTTGGAAGGGTGCGATTGCCTCGCTGCGTCGCTTCAAGGACGACGTCAAGGAAGTCCGCGAAGGTTTCGAGTGCGGTATCGGACTCACCGACTTCCAGGACCTCAAGCAGGGCGACATCATCGAGACGTACGACCTGCGCGAAATCGCGAGGGACTAACCCGTGCGCGAGGCCGACCTCGACTTCTTCTTCGATCCGGTGTGCCCGTTCGCCTGGATCACCTCGCGGTGGGTGCAAGAAGTGCAGCGCCAGCGCGACTACTCAGTGGCGTGGAAGTTCATCTCGCTGCGCATGGTCAACGACGATCGCGGTTATGGCGACATGGCCGAGCGCTACAAGGTTCTCCACGACATCGGATTGATGGGCCTGCGTATCGCCAGTGCCGGACGCGCTGCCGCGGGTAACGACGCGGTGTCGTCGGTGTACACCGCAATCGGTCAGGCGGCTCACGTGCAAGGCCGTCGCGAAGAAGCAGTCGCCGATCCACGTGCGTTCTATGCCAAGGTGCTGGCCGAGGCGTCGCTGCCTGCAGAGTGGGCGGCAGCGTGTGACGACGTGGCTCACGACGAGGTCATTCGCTTCGAGACGTTCCAAGCCCTCGAGCGGACGGGCAAGGATGTCGGCACGCCGATCCTCACGTTCAACCCGCGCGGTCCAAAGCCGGCCAGCCTCTTTGGCCCGGTCATCTCGCAAGCGCCGAAGGGCGAGGAAGCCCTCCGACTGTGGGATGCCACGGTGACGATTGCCGAATCGGGCGTCGCCGAAATCAAGCGTTCGTTGCGCGACCAGCTCGTTTTCGACTGAACTGACCATCGTGAAAGTCGTCCACTCGTCGGCGCATCTCGGTCACAACCCGCAGGAAGAGATCGCCGAGTCGGGTGCGCACTCGCCGCACGAACACACGGGCCGAGGCGAGATCATTCGCGAAACACTTGCGGCAGATCCCGCCATGCAAGTGCTGGAGCCACGAGAGTGGGGAGTGGATCCGATCCACGCCGTGCATGAGCGCGGGCTGCACGACTTTCTCGTCGACGCGTGGGAGCGATACCAACGTGACGTGCGTCCTGCACGTGAAGTGGTGCCGGACTTTTTCTACCGTCCCGCCATGCGCCAGGCGATGGGCGCTCTCGGGGAGCCGAGCCATGTGAATGCGCAACTGGGATGGTGGTGTTTCGAGACGACCACGCCGATCACTGCCGGTTCGTATCTCGCTGCGCGAGGTTCAGTGGATGTGGCAATGACTGCTGCGTCGCTCGTGCTCGGCGGCGAACGCTTCGCTTACGGCAACTGTCGTCCACCTGGTCATCACGCCACGCGCGATCTTTACGGCGGGTACTGCTTCTTCAACAACGCCGCGATCGTGGCGCACCATGTTGCTTCCACGACGGGGGTGAAGGTGACGGTGCTCGACCCCGATTACCACCATGGCAATGGCACGCAGCA
>JBDKEO010000097.1:0-27232 GCA_039795205.1 Actinomycetota bacterium | reverse complement strand
AGGTGAACAGCCAATGGTCGTTGCGGTTGTCGACGATCCAGCGCTTTGCATCGTTCACGGGATCGGCGAGGTGGATGTACCAACTCTCCGGGAACCCCGGTGTGCCGAGAAATTGGAGTGTGGCAAGTCCGGCGATTGCAGCAGCAACCACGAGATACAACCGCGATCTGGTCGACGAAGTCGAACCGATCGTGGCAACCGTGCTCATCGTCTTTCGGCCTCGAAGATTCGCGCTACCGCTGCTCGGTCGACCACGCCGAGAAGAGTTCCGTTGGTATCGGTTACGCCGATTTGTTCGTTGCTATCGAGTAGGAGCGGGATGACCTCTTCGAGCAGTGCGTCGGCAGGAACGGTCTTCGCCGATGCGACACCGCTCGTCATCACGGAACGTACGCGGAGCACTTTGGCGCGCGGCACGTCAGTCGTGAACTCTCGCACGTAGTCGGTGGCCGGCTCGCCGACGATCTCCTCGGGCGTGCCCACCTGATCGAAGGCGCCGTCCTTCATGATTGCGATGCGGTCTCCCAACCGAAGCGCTTCGGCAAAGTCGTGCGTGATGAACACGATCGTTCGCTTCATCGTCTTCTGCAGACGGATCAACTCCTCCTGCATTTCCTTGCGGATGAGTGGGTCGAGGGCACTGAACGGTTCATCGAAGAGCAAGATCTGTGGATCGACGGCGAGTGCACGGGCAAGACCGACGCGTTGCTGCATGCCACCAGAAAGCTGTTGTGGGTAGCTCGTGGCCCAACCCTGCAGACCAACGATCTCCAGCACCTCGTGCGCGCGCTCGAGACGCTTCTTCTTGTCCACGCCCTGCACTTCGAGGCCGTAGGCGATGTTGTCGATCACTTTGCGGTGGGGAAACAGACCGAAGTGCTGGAAGACCATCGACATCTTTCCTCGTCGAACTTCGCGCAACGCATCGGAGTCCATCTGCAGCAGGTCTTCGCCGTCGATCAACACCTGGCCGCGCGTCGGCTCGATCAACCTGCTGATACACCGAATCAGCGTCGACTTGCCGGAGCCTGAGAGACCCATGACGACGAACGTTTCGCCCTGCGCCACACTGAACGAGACGTCACGTACGCCGATCGTTTGCTGGAGTTGGTTGATGATCTCGGCACGAGTGGCACCCACCTGTGCCTTGGCGATTGCGTCATCTGGACTGCCGTGGCCGAACACCTTCCAGACGTTGCGGACATCGATGACCGCACTTTCCAAAGCCCCCATCAACCCGAAACCCCCTCGTCCCGACGATAGTGGAGCCTCTTCCGTGTCAACTAGAGGGTTGGTACCATCTCGGTGGCGCCAACAGTTGGCGCCAACAAGGGGGAATCATGCGAGGAAGCAAGAAGCGTCTCATTGCGGCGCTCGTTGTCGCTGGATCGCTGATCGGTGCCGCGTGTGGCGGTAGCGATGACAGCGGCTCGGAGAGTGCGGGTGGCGGCGGTGGTACGGAAACCATCAAGATCGTCCGCAACAACTGGTCGGCATCGGCCGTTGAAGTGGAGATCGTCAAGATCCTGATCGAGGAGAATCTCGGTAATCCGGTGGAGATCGTCGACATCGACGAGAACGCCATGTTCGCCGGCATGTCGGCTGGTGATGTTCACGCCAACGTCGAAGTGTGGCCGTCGGGTGTGACTCCGGACGAGCAGGCATTCATCGATGACGGCTCGATCACCAATGTTGGCGATCTCGGCACCATCGGCAAGATCGGCTGGTTCGTGCCCGACTACGTGCTCGAGGCGTATCCCGCCCTTGCTGAGTCATGGGAAGCACTGAAGGATCCGGAAGTCGCCAAGGGTTTCGCCACGGCAGCCACCGGCTCCAACGGTCGATTCCTCGGCATGGATGCCTCGTTCTCGCAGTACGACGAAGGCATCATCAAGACCCTCGGCCTGCCCTTCGAAGTGCAGTTCTCGGGTTCGGAAGCAGCAACCCAGGCAGAGATTGCCGCATTGGCCGCCAACAAGACGCCGTTGATCATGTACTACTGGACCCCGTCTGGTGCAGTGGGCAAGTACAACCTGAAGAACATCGCCCTTCCTGCCGCCACGGTGGATTGCGCCGCCACGCCGGAGTCGTGTGACGGTGACTACCCGGAGGACGTGCTCTTCAAGATCGTCTCGACCAAGTTGAAGGATGTAGACGCCAAGGTGTTCTCGTTCTTCGAGAAGTTCACGATCACGACCGAGGACCAGTTGGCCTTCCTTGCCCCCGTCGACATCGACGGTCGCTCGGCTGCCGACGTGGCTCGTGAGTGGGTGGACAACAACGAGGCGGTGTGGTCGACCTGGTTCAGCTGAACCAACTCGACTAGCAAGACCTTCACGGAGGGCGGCGGGGAGAAATCCCCGCCGCCCTTCTTTTTTCGTGTCCATCTTTGACAGAATGATCGAATGCCTGAAGCGGAGTACGACTACGTCATCGTCGGTGGTGGATCGGCGGGGAGTGCGCTCGCCAACCGCTTGAGCGCTGATCCGAACAATCGAGTCCTCGTGCTCGAGGCGGGGCGTCCGGACTATTGGTTCGATGTGTTCATTCACATGCCTGCCGCGTTGATGTTCCCGATCGGCAGCAAGTTCTACGACTGGATGTATTCGTCGCAGCCGGAGCCATTCATGAACGGTCGTCGGGTGTCACATGGCCGCGGCAAGATCCTCGGCGGTTCGTCGAGCATCAACGGGATGATCTTCCAGCGTGGCAATCCGCTCGATTACGAGCGTTGGGCGGCGGATCCGGGCATGGAGACGTGGAGCTATGCGCATTGTCTGCCGTACTTCAAGAAGATGGAGTCGTGCATCGCTGCCGACCCGAACGACAAGTTCCGGGGCAAGCAAGGTCCATTGCACCTCGAGCGAGGCAAGGTGAAGAACCCGCTGTTCGGTGCATTCTTCAAAGCCGTGCAACAGGCAGGTCACCCGATTACTTCGGATGTCAACGGTCACCAGCAAGAAGGGTTTGCCGCGTTCGATCGCAATGTGAAACGCGGCCGTCGGTACAGCGCTGCACGTGCTTACCTGCACCCGGTGAAGCACCGCAAGAACCTCACCATTCAGTGCCGTGCGCTCGTCACCAAAGTGCTCACCGAGGGCAAGACGGCAACTGGTGTGGAGTACCGCCTGCCGTTTGGTCGTGTGCGCACGGTAAAGGCGAGGGAGGTGATCCTCTGCGGTGGCGCGTTCAACTCGCCTCAGCTGCTGCAGGTGTCGGGTATTGGCAACGCTGAACATCTCGAAGCAGTAGGCATCAAGTCGGTGCATCACTTGCCGGGTGTAGGTGAGAACCTCCAGGACCACCTCGAGGTGTACGTGCAACACGCGTGCAAGCAGCCGGTGTCGCTCAATCCGTTGATGAAGTTCTGGAAGCGACCATTCATCGGATTCGCCTGGCTCTTCCGCAAGGGACCGGGAGCATCCAACCATTTCGAAGCGGGTGGCTTCATTCGCAGCAATGATGAAGTGAAGTACCCCAACTTGATGTTCCACTTCCTACCGATCGCCGTGCGTTACGACGGCACTGCTCCCGCTGGCGGGCACGGCTACCAAGTGCACATCGGCCCGATGTACTCGAACTCCCGCGGCAGCTTGCGGGTCACTTCGGGCGACGTCCGTGACATGCCGGCGTTCACCTTCAACTACCTCTCCACGCCAGAAGATCGTCAGGAGTGGATCGAAGCGATCGCGGCCGCACGCAAGATCCTCAACCAGCCGGCATTTGCCGAATTCAGCCAAGGTGAGATCTCGCCGGGGCCCGAGGTGGCTACGGATGAGCAGGTGCTGGAGTGGGTGCGCAAGGACGGCGAGACCGCCTACCACCCGTCGTGCACCTGCCGTATGGGCGTGGACGAAATGTCCGTGGTCGACCCGACCTCGATGAAGGTGCGGGGAATGAACGGTTTGCGCGTGGTCGACGCCTCGGTGATGCCATACGTCACGAACGGCAACATCTACGCGCCCGTGATGATGCTCGCGGAGAAGGCGGCCGACCTGATCCTCGGCAACACGCCACTGGCACCCGAACCGGTCGAGTTCTACCGCGCCAAATCGTGACCAAATAGAGGGTCACTGATAACCTTCGCCTCTGATATATCTCGCTCGGTTCGCCGGCGGGACCACAGAGAGACAGGGGAGCCAACGTGAGCGATTTCGAAGACATCGATCTGGCGAGTCTTTCGGACGACGACCTCGTCCAGCAGATGCACGACGATCTCTACGACGGCCTCGGCGACGAGATCGTCGAAGGCACGACCATCCTGCTCGACCGCGGATGGGGCCCCGACAAGGTGTTGCAGCAGGCGCTCGTCGAAGGCATGCGCATCGTCGGTGTCGACTTCCGTGACGGCATTCTCTTCGTGCCGGAAGTGTTGCTCGCCGCAAACGCGATGAAGGCGGGAATGGCCGTGTTGCGTCCGTTGCTCGCGGAGACCGGCGCAGAGTCGATCGGTAAAGTCGTGATCGGCACCGTGAAGGGTGACATTCATGACATCGGCAAGAACCTCGTGGCGATGATGCTCGAGGGCGCCGGCTTCGAAGTGGTGGATCTTGGCATCAACACAGATGCCGATGCATTCGTTGCGGCGCTCGAGGAGCACCAGCCCGACATCCTCGGAATGAGCGCATTGCTCACCACCACGATGCCGTACATGAAGGTCGTCATCGACACGATGAAGGAGAAGGGCCTGCGCGACAAGTACATCGTGCTCGTCGGTGGAGCCCCGCTCAACGAAGAATTCGGTGACGCCGTGGGTGCCGATGCCTACTGTCGCGATGCGGCTGTTGCAGCCGAGACCGCCAAGGAACTCGTTGCTGCTCGTCGCACCCGCACCGCCGAACCTCCCGGTCCGTCGGTCGCCTGATTCGTTCGGTCGCGCGGATGTCGAACGACCGTCCGCTGATCGTCGCCTGTGGTGCGTTGGTGCAAGAGCTACGCGCCGTCCTCGGCAAGCACGAGCTGAACGACGCAATCGAAGTGCGGTATCTGCCGGCAAACCTGCACAACCGTCCGGAAGGGATCGTGCCCGCGTTGCGGCCGCATCTCGAAGAGAGTGTCAACCGCACCGTCTTCGTGGGTTATGCAGACTGCGGCACGGGTGGGGCGCTCGACCGCTTGCTCGAGGAATTTCCGCAGGTGCATCGCCTTCCTGGTGCACATTGCTACGAGTTCTTTGCAGGCAGCGACTTCTTCGCGCAGATCCAAGACGAGGAACCCGGCACGTTCTATCTGACGGACTTCTTGGCCAAGCACTTCGACGCCCTCGTGTGGCAGGGGCTCGGCCTCGATCGTCATCCGGAGTTGCGCGACACCTACTTCGGCTCTTATAAGCGTGTGGTGCTTTTTTCCCAATCACAGGACCCGGCAGTCGAGGCTCATGGACGTAAGGCGGCAGCGATGCTCGGCTTGGAGTTCGAACACCGGCACGTCGGACTCCACTCATTCGAAGGCTCGATTCCCGTGCAGGTTTTGTCGAAGGCGGGTGCTCGCTGATGCCTCGTAACAATGCAGTTCTCGTCGTCATCAAGTGGCGCGACATTCCCGCGCAGGTCAATGCGCAATTCGGGCGCGAGCGATTCCAGCTCGTGTTGTCGGCCAAGTTTCAACGCGCAATCGATCGGGCCAAGCGCAAGGCCCACATCTATACGGCAGAAGAGGACGTGGCGCAATGGAACCGCGAGACGTTCCCGCTCGAAGGAACGATGGAAGACGCAGCAAACCAGATGGTCGAGAAGATCGAGGCGCAGTACACGAAGGAGCACTTGGGTCGACTCGCCTATGCGGGCGGATGGGAGAAGGACGTCGAGCAGATGGACATCTCCACTCGTGAGCTGGCCGCGCTCGAAGAGCTCGAAGAAGACGAATAATCAACGAACAGAAATGGAAATGACATGACGGACACGATTCTCTCCTCGCCAACGAAGGAAGTGGTCATCGGCTTCGAGCGACCCTTCGTAATGATCGGCGAGCGCATCAACCCGACAGGACGCAAGTTGCTTGCCGAGGAAATGAAGAACGGCGACTTCAGTCGTGTCGAGGCAGATGCCATCGCGCAGGTCGAGGCAGGCGCACAGATGCTCGACGTCAACGCTGGCATTCCGCTGGCCGACGAGCCGGCATTGCTGGCGCGCGCAGTCGAGCTCGTGCAGAGCGTCACTGATGTGCCGTTGTCGATCGACTCGTCGATCATTCCTGCCCTCGAGCGAGGTCTCTCCGTGTACAAGGGCAAGGCACTCGTCAACTCCGTGACTGGTGAGGATGAGTCGCTCGAGCGGGTGCTCCCGCTCGTCAAGAAATACGGCGCGGCAGTGGTTGCCATTTCCAATGACGAGACGGGCATCAGCATGGATCCGGACGTGCGCTTCGCGGTGGCCAAGAAGATCGTCGAGCGTGCCGCCGACCACGGCATCCACTACAGCGACGTGGTCGTCGACCCGTTGGTCATGCCGATCGGCGCACTCGGTCAGGCCGGTCAGCAGGCCTTCAAGTTGATTCGTCGTTTGCGCGAGGAGTTGAAGGTGAACACCACGTGTGGCGCTTCCAACGTCAGCTTCGGTCTGCCCAATCGTCACGCCGTGACGGGAACCTTCCTGTCGATGGCGATGGGTGCCGGCATGACTTCAGCGATCATGAGTCCGTTGCATGAGGAAGTAAAGCGAGCGGTGATGGCCGCTGACGTGCTTACGGGCAACGACAAGGACTGCATGGCGTGGATTCGCGCCAACCGTGACCCGAATGCCCCGACCGGTGGAGGTGGCGATCGGGAAGGCCGTCGTCGCCGTCGTCCCGCTCAGTAACGCCTCAGCGCACCGAACTGGACACACTGGCATCGTGCCACGCATCGTCTTTACGCCATCTGGCCTCGACGCCGAGGTAGAGGAGGGGGTCACCGTCCTCGATGCTGCCCGTCGTTTGGGTGTCGATCTCGACTCTGTCTGCGGTGGACGTGGCATCTGTGGTCGCTGCCAAATCACGCCGAGCGTCGGCAACTTTCCGAAGTGGAACATCGAAGCCAAGCCGGAATCGTTGACCCCTCGCGGTGAAGGCGAGACGAACTACCGCGGTAAGCGCAAGCTCGAAGAAGGCAATCGGCTCGGTTGCATGGCCAAAGTGTGCGGCGACGTCGTGATCGACGTTCCCGCGGCAAGCCAAGTGCATCGTCAGATCGTGCGCAAGGACGTCAACTTGGGCGGCGTCATCGTCGATCCGCACTTCGTGCTTCTGTACATCGAGGTCAAACAGTCACAGCTTGGTGACGACGTGACTGCAGAAGAAGAGGTGTGTCGCGCAGTCGCCGAGCAACATGGCCGACCACTTCCCACGTTGTCGCCGACTGCGCTACGGCGCGTGCACAAAGCGATCGAGAAAGGTGATGGGGGCGCCACCGTGGCAATCCCCACCGATTCGAACGAGATCGTCGCGATTTGGCCGGGGTTCGTGGACTCCGCTCATGGCGTGGCAATCGACATCGGCAGCACCACGGTTGCCGGACACCTCATCGAGTTGTTCTCCGGCGAGGTGCTTGCAAGTTCTGGGACGATGAACCCGCAGATCCGCTTCGGCGAGGACCTGATGAGTCGCGTCTCCTACGTGATGATGAACCCGGGTGGTGACGTCGAATTGACGAACGTGATTCGCCAAGCGGTCAATTCGCTGGTGGATGATCTCGTGGAGAAGGCCAACGTCGACATTTCGAGCGTTCTCGAGATCGCCATGGTCGGCAACCCGATCATGCACCACATCCTCCTCGGGATCGATCCCACTCCACTCGGTGCGGCACCGTTCATCCTCGCCACCGATCAGGCTGTCCACGGTCGTGCATCGGACATCGGGCTCATGGCGCCGAGTGCGCTCTATTACGTCGGCCCGTGCATCGCGGGACACGTAGGCGCGGATACTGCAGCCGCAATCCTCGCGGAAGGTCCACATCGCGGCGATGCGATGCAACTACTCGTCGACGTAGGTACCAATGCGGAGATCGTGCTCGGCGATCGCACCAAGCAGTTTGCCGCCTCATCTCCCACTGGCCCAGCGTTCGAAGGTGCACAACTCTCGAGTGGTCAGCGCGCGACGGCGGGAGCGATCGAAAAGGTGCGGATCGATCCGACCACGCTCGAGCCACGTTTCAAGGTGATCGGTATCGAGCCGTGGTCCGACGAAGCGGGTTTCACCGAGGCTCTGGAAAAGACCCCGATCACCGGTGTGTGCGGTTCGGGCATCATCGAAGTGATGGCCGAGATGTACCTCGTCGGCATCATTTCCCAAGACGGCGTGATTCAGGGTTCGTTGCGCGAGCGCACGTCGCGGATCATCGAGGACGAGCGCACGTTCTCCTACGTGTTGTACGAGCAGGGCGCGACTCGGCTGTTGATCACGCAGAACGACATTCGTGCCATCCAGTTGGCCAAGGCGGCACTTCGTGCGGGTATCGACCTGCTCGTCGAGCACGCGGGTAACCCGCCGCTGTCCGACATTCGTTTGGCTGGTGCGTTCGGTGCGCATATCGACCCGGTGTACGCGATGGTGCTCGGTCTCGTCCCCGACTGTCCGCGCGAAGGTGTGCGCTCGGTGGGTAATGCCGCCGGGGTAGGGGCGGCCAAAGCGCTCCTGTCGATGACCGAACGCCGTGAGATGGAGACGGCCGTGCGCGGTGTGACCAAGATCGAGACCGCCACCGAACCCCGTTTCCAAGAGTTGTTCGTCAACGCGATGGCGTTTCCACACGCCACTGCGCCGACACCGAATCTCGAGACGCTCGTCACGTTGCCGCCCAAGATCGCCGCTGCACCGTCCGGTGAGGGTCGGCGTCGCCGAAGAGGCTGAACATGGTGGTCGTCTGGAAGAATGAGCGTCCGCTTGCGGCGGAGATGGAAGGGAGACTTTCGTGAGTGAGGAACGGCAGCGCAGAGGTGGCGGTAGGGCGGGGCGTCAAGGCTCCCGTCGCTCGGCATCGGTGCAGCGTGAGGCATACCTCCGCCGCTTGATCAAGCCGTACGAACTCGTGTCGGAAGAGGGTCTCGCGCTGATCGAGAGCACCGCGGACACGATCCTCGAGGAGATCGGTGTCGAAATTCGTGACTACCCGAGCGCGATCGAGCGTTTCGCCAAGGCGGGGGCAAAGGTGGAGGGGACTCGCGTGCGTTTCCCCCGTGGTTTGTGTCGCGACATCATTCAAAAGAGTGCTCCGCGCGAATACGTCCAGCATGCGCGTAACCCGGAGAACAACGTCGTCATCGGTGGCGACGGCACCGTCTTTGCGCCGAACTATGGATCGCCGTTCGTGCACGACCTCGACAATGGTCGCCGATATGCCACCATCGCCGACTTCCAGAACTTCGTGAAGTTGGCCTACATGTCGCCATGGATCCATCACTCGGGTGGAACGGTGTGTGAGCCGGTCGACATTCCCGTCTCCAAGCGCCACCTCGACATGGTGTACTCGCACATCAAGTACTCCGACAAGGGCTTCATGGGTTCGGTGACTGCAGGGGAACGCGCACAAGACTCGGTGGAACTCGCTCGCATCGCCTTCGGCGGTGATCTGCAGGATCGCACCGTGATGACGAGCCTCATCAACGCCTCGTCGCCGTTGGTTTGGGATGCCACGATGCTTGCTTCGGCAGAGGTGTATGCCGAGAACAATCAGGCGTGCATCATCACACCGTTCATCCTCGCTGGTGCGATGGCTCCGTCGACTTCGGCTGGTGTCGTTGCCCAGACACTCGCCGAGTCGCTCGTCGGCATGGCGTTCACACAGCTCGTACGACCCGGTGCGCCGGTGGTGTTCGGTTCGTTCGCCAGTTCGATGTCGATGCTCACTGGTGCGCCGACCTTCGGTACTCCCGAGCCGGCGACGGTGCTGTACACCGTGGCTGCGCTTGCTCGACGCCTCGGCGTACCGTTCCGCTCGGGCGGCTCATTGACGGCATCGAAATTGCCTGATGCCCAGGCCGCCTACGAGAGTGCCGCAACCTTGATCCCGACGATCATGGCGGGTACCAACTTCGTGTTGCACTCCGCCGGTTGGTTGGAGGGTGGTCTGGCCATCGGTTACGAGAAATTCGTACTCGACTGCGACCAACTCGGCATGATGATGACCTTCGCCAAGGGTCTCGACATCTCCGAGAACGGGCTCGCGCTGGATGCATTGCGCGAGAACGTTCCCGGTCAGCACTTCCTTGGCACGGCCCACACACTCGCCAATTTCGAGACCGCGTTCTATCGCTCGGACACCGCGAACAACGACAGCTACGAACAGTGGCTGGAGGATGGCTCGAAGGATTCGGCCACCAGGGCCAACGCGCTCTGGAAGGAGCGTCTCGCCTCCTACGAGGCTCCCGCGCTGGACGACGCAATCGACGCCGAACTGCAGGACTACATTGCACAACGTAAGGCGCAACTACCCGATACTTTCGCTTAACTGAGAACCACCCCAGAAACCCATACGGAGTACCCGATGAGCATCTTGTCCAACCTTTTCAGCCCGCGGTCCCGCTCGGCTGCGGCATCTCCCGAGGTGCAGCGCCTCGTCGGTGTGATGCGCTACGAGTTGATTCCGTTGAAGTCGCTCGATCAGGCGATCGCCGACTTGCCGCCGGGTGCTCCGGTTTCGGTCACCTGCTCGCCGGCCAAGGGAATCGCCACCACGCAAGAGCTGACGCTCAAGTTGAAGACAGCGGGCCACGACGCAGTGCCGCACTTCGCCGCCCGATTGGTGGAGGGCCCGAGTCACGCTGCCGCGCTCGCCGAGTGGGTGCGCACGAACGGTATCCGCGAAGTGTTCATCATCGGAGGAGACGCCGAGACGCCGCCTCACTATCAGTACGCCCTTCCGTTCATGAAGGACTTCCTCGAGGCGAAGCCCGGCATCGAAACGCTCGGCTTCGGCGCGTATCCCGATGGTCACGCATCGATCAGCAACGACGACTTGAGCAACGCGATCCATGAGAAGCAGAAGTTGATTCGTAGCCATGGCGTGAAGCCACTCGCTTCCACGCAAATGTGCTTCGATGCCGCCACCATTCGCACCTGGCTGAAGGCTGAGCGCGCTCGTGGTTTCGACACGCCGATCAACTTGGGTCTGCCCGGCGTGGTGGATCGCGCGAAGTTGATGACGATGGGCATGCGTCTTGGCATCGGTCAGTCGATGCGCTACCTGAGCAAGAACAAATCGACGATGACTCGGATGTTCGCCCCCGGCGGCTACGACCCGACGAAGTTGTTGGCCGATCTGGCAGGCGATGCCGAACAGTTGGGCATCGCAGGTATCCACTCGTTCACGTTCAACTCCACTGCGGACACACGCAAGTGGGCCGAGGCGATCCTCGGAGGTGAGCAGCAGTGAAGACCGATGTCGTCATAATCGGCGGCGGAGTGATGGGCGCTTCGATCGCGCTCGAATTGTCGAAGACGGGTCGCAAGGTGATCGTGCTCGACAAGGGCGGTGCGGCGGGTGCTGGTTCCACCAGTGCCTCGTCGGCGATCATTCGCTTCACGTACTCGAACTTCAACACCATCTTGATGGCGTGGGAGAACGCGCAGATCTGGTTCAACTGGGACAAGTTCGTCGGCGTGCAGGATCCGGACGGCATGGCCAAGTACATCAAGACCGGCTATCTCGTGTTCCTCACCGAGGGCTATGACGGTGTCCGTCAGCGTGAGTTGTGGGACGAGTTCGGTATTCCATATGAATTGCTCAGCCCCGAAGAGGTGCGCAAGCGCTGGCCGGCCTTCGAGACGGGCAAGTTCTACCCACCGAAATCGATCGAGGATCCGGCATTTGCCGATGACCCGTACGACCAGTTGTGGGCGTTGTTCGACCCGTTGTCCGGTTTCATGGACGACCCCATGTTGGCCGCGCACAACATGGCCCATGCCGCGAAGGAGCACGGAGCCGAATTCCGCTTCCACACCGAGGTGGTGGAGGTTCTGCAGGACGGCGGCCGTGCCTCTGGCGTGGTCCTGAAGAATGGCGAGCGCATCGAATCGCAGTTTGTGATCAACGCGGCCGGCCCACACGCCGCCAAGGTCAACAAGATGGCGGGGGTCTTCGACGAGATGCGGGTGAAGCACCAGCCGTTGCGTCAGGAAGTTTTCTCGCCACCGGCGCCGAAGGGTTTCCGCCTCGAGGACAACGCGCCGATCGTGGCCGACCTCGACCTCGGTCAGTATTTCCGCCCGCACATGGGCGATTTGCTCAACGTGGGCACCACCGAGCCGGCCTGTGATCCGCTGCACTTCATAGATGACGCCGACAACTGGAACGACAACACGACGCCAGAGTTCGCTGAGCGCGTGATGCTTCGTCTGGCTCGCCGTTTGCCCGACTTCGGCATCCCGCTGAAGACGCTCGGCATCGGTGCGTTGTACGACGTGTCGGACGACTGGATCCCGATCTACGACAAGTCGAGCCTTCCTGGTTTCTTCATGGCCTGCGGCACGAGTGGCAACCAGTTCAAGAATGCGCCGCTCGTCGGCAAGTTCATGCGCGTGTTGATGGAGGCAGAGGAGCAGGGCGTCGACCACGACCTCACGCCGCTCAGCCTCACGGGTGAGCACACGGGCAAAGAGATTCACCTGGATGCCTTCTCGCGGCTCCGCACGTCCGGCGAAACTGCCGGCAACGTGATGGGCTGAATGCGCACCTCACTCCAAGAACTTCTCGCCACTGGACGTGTGCTCGTCGCCGACGGCGCCACCGGTACCAACTACTTCAAGATGGGCCTCACGTCTGGTGAGCCACCCGAGTTTTGGGTCACTGATCATCCTGATCGGGTGAAGTCGCTGCATCAGCAGTTCGTCGATGCAGGTGCCGACATCATCCTCACCGACACGTTCGGGTGCAACCGTCATCGATTGAAGTTGCACAAAGCCGAGACGCGCGTGCGCGAGTTGGCCAGCGGCGCCGCTCGATTGGCTCGCGAAGTCGCCGACGCGAGTGAACGTCCCGTGGCGGTGGCTGGCTCCATCGGTCCAACGGGAGAGTTGTTCGAACCGCTCGGTGCAATGACCGAGGCGGAAGCGATCGACACGTTCGCCGAGCAGATCAGGGGATTGTTCGAAGGTGGGGCGGATGTGGCGTGGATCGAGACCATGTCGGCGCCGGAGGAGATGCTCGCTGCCGCCAAGGCCGCCATTCGCGAAGGCGTACCGTATGTCTGCACCATGTCGTTCGATACGGCCGGGCGCACGATGATGGGGGTGTTGCCACAGAGCCTGGAGTCGCAGTTCGCGGCACTGGATCCAAAGCCCCTCGCCATTGGCGCGAACTGCGGTGTGGGGGCGAGCGACATCCTGGTTTCGATCTCCGAAATGCACGACTTCGTCACACCTGTTGTGGTGAAGGGCAACTGTGGCATTCCCAAGTTCGAGGGCACCACGATCACCTACTCAGGGACTCCCGAACTGATGGCGAAATACGCAGCGTTTGCGGCAGACGCGGGGGCGCGGATCGTGGGTGGTTGCTGCGGCACGTCGCCCGAGCATCTAGCAGCAATTCGCCGTGGGTTGAATGAGCGAACTCCTTCGGCGGCCCCCTCATTGGAGCAAATCGTGGAATTCATAGGCCCGCTTACCAATCAGGCTCCGTCGGCCTCGGAGACCCCGCGACGATCCAGGCGGGATCGCCCCTAACGCGCTTTCCCCCGGGCGTGCCCGTGGGCTATGTTCTGCTGAAGGTAAACGACGGGTGAACGCCCGTCTCACAAACAGGGGGAAATGTGGAACACGAAGAGATGATCAATTCATCGTTCTCGCGTCGTAACTTCATCAAGGGTGTAGGTGCCGCTGCTGCGGGCTTCACCGTGATGAACATCGGCGGGCTCGAGGTGCTGGCCCATCCGATGGCGCCGAAGAGTGGTGGCAAACTGCGCGTCGGCGTGGTGGGCAGCTCGTCGGACATCATCGACGGTCAATACATCGTGTCGAAGGCCGACCAGGCGCGTTTGAAGGCAACCTTCGAGACGTTGACGATCCTCGATGCCAAGTTCAATCCGACCGTCGTCGGTGGCCTTGCGCAGTCTGTACGCACCGTCTCGACGACCAAGGTGGTCGTCAAGTTGAAGTCGGGAATCAAGTTCCATGACGGCAAGGCAGTCACCGCTGATGATGTCGTGTACTCGTTCCAGCGCTTGCTTGATCCGAGCCAGCTCACCACTGGTAAGGCTCTCCGTTCGTTCCTTGCAAACTCGGGAATCGTGAAGAAGGACAACCTGACCGTCGAGTTCAACCTCTCCAAGCCGAACGTCGAGTTCGATCGCAACTTCGCCAACTACACCTTTGCCATCGTGCCGGTGGGCTACAAGGGTGGGGCTTCAGCAGCGGTGCACAACGGAACCGGTCCGTACAGGGTCACTTCGTTCACCCCGGGCCGCGAGAGCGTGCACGTGAAGAACAAGAATTATTGGGACAAGGGCAAGCCGTACTTCGACGAGGTCCGCATCATCGACTTCGCCGACAAGACGGCTCTTGCCAACGCACTCATCGCACGTCAGATCGATGCTGCCGTCGACATTTCGTTCTCTGACTGGGACTTGCTGAAGAGCAAGAAGTACCTGAAGACCCGCGAGACATCTTCGGGTGGCTTCCTTGCCATGTGTATGCGCGTGGACAAGGCTCCATTCACCGACAACAACGTGCGTCAGGCCATGCGCCTCATCGTCGATCGTCGTCAGATGGTCAACCGCGTCCTCTCGGGCCACGGCATGCAGGGCAACGACTTGTTCGGTTACGTGGGTGACTACAACGTCGGCAACCTGCCGCAGCGCAAGCAGGACATCAAGGCTGCTGTCGCATTGCTGGCAAAGTCCGGTTACTCCAAGTCGAAGCCACTCGTGGTCGACCTGTTTGCTCCGAACGACACTGCCGGTCTCGTGGCCATGGTGCAGGCGTTTGCCGAGCAGGCCAAGAAGACCGATGGCGTCGTCGTGGTCAACCCGGTCATCAAGACGGGTGCGTACTGGGACACCAACGGTGAGTACATGAACGCACCGTTCCACACCACGTACTACTCGGGTCGCACGTATCTTGCCCAGTTCGCGGCGTCGTACGACACCTACCTGGATGAGACCCGTTACGCCCAGTCCGGCAGGATTCGTGACTTGTACTTCCAGGCAGCAGGCGAGAAGAACGCTGCCAAGCGCAAGGCCATCATTGCCGAGATGCAGAAGATCGAATACGAGCAGGGTGCATACATCATCCCCGTGTTCAACAACTTCGGCGATGCCTACAACTCCAAGTTGCAGGGAGTAACGGACACTCCGGGTCAGTTGAACCTTGACTACTACGGTCAGGGCTTCAAGAACTTCTGGATGGCCTAAGCCTCCTCAATCCAACGAAACAGGTTTTGCCGCCCACCCCGGTGGGCGGCAAAACTGTTTCTGGAGCTGATTTCACCCTATGACCATTCCTATTCTCAAGTTCATTGCCCGCCGTTTGCTGCTCGGTGTCGGCACATTGTTTTTGGCGTCATTGATCATTTTCCTCGTCACACAAGCGCTTCCATCGGATCCGGCCGGATTGATCCTCGGTCGTGAGGCGACGCCAGAGGCGCTCGCGGCTCTGCGAGAACAGTTCGGCCTCAACCGCCCACTTTTCGTGCAGTTCTTTTCTTGGCTGGGCAATCTTCTGACCGGAGATCTGGGGGTTTCGTTCTCCTCGCAAGCCAACGTCTCGGACTTCATCGTTCCGCGTATCGGCTACTCGCTGTTCCTCCTGCTCGTGTCGGGACTGGCATCGATTCCGCTGGCTCTCGTCATCGGCTCGTATGCCGCCCTGAAGCGCGATTCGCGTTTCGACAAGGGCTCTTCGGTGACCACGTTGTTGCTGGCGGCGATGCCCGAGTTCGTGGTGGGCACGGTGCTCGTCATCCTGTTTGCGACTTCGGTAGTGCAGTGGTTGCCTGCTGTGTCGTACTTCGAAGAGGGCGCTCCGCCGTGGAGTGATCCTCTTGGTCTGATTCTTCCTGTAGCCACTCTGGTGGTGTCGGTGACTCCATACGTGGTGCGCGTCATGCGCGCGGCGATGGTCGAAGTGCTGGAGAGTGACTATGTCGAGATGGCCCGACTGAAGGGCATGGACGAGCGCACCGTGTTGTGGCGTCACGCCGCCCCCAATGCGATCGGACCCACCTTCCAGGTGATCGCGCTGAACTTGGCCTACTTGGCCGGTGGAGTGATCGTCATCGAGCGATTGTTCAACTATCCGGGCATGGGCAGCGCACTTGCCGAATCCGTCGTGCTGCGTGATTTGCCCGTATTGCAGTTCCTGGCTCTCGTGATTGCTGGCATCTATGTGTTGATGAACCTCCTCGCTGACATCGGCACCGTCTTGGCGACGCCGCGTTTGAGGACGACGCTGCAATGAGCACTGAGGCACTCACCACCGACGTCACCCTCGAGCGCAAGCCGGGAATCATCCGTCAAGCACTCAAGTTGGGACGTGTTCGACTGGGAATTGGCATTGCGGGTTTCCTCATCGTTATTTCATTCATCGGCCCCTTCCTTGCGCCATTTGGCAGCACCGAGTACGTCGACATGCCGAACATCACCGACGTTCCCCAGAAAGAGTTCGACGTGGACTACTACGGCGGGAACCCCGTGTCACGAGCGATATTCGACGGTCGCTCGATCTTCGGCACCGACTATTTCGGCCAGGATGTGTTGTCACGTTTCCTCTTCGGTGGGCGCTCGATCCTCGTGTTGGCGGCGATTGCGACGGCGCTGGCGCTCACGGTCGGTTCGACGCTCGGCCTCCTCGCCGCCTACCTGCGAGGCAAGGCCGATGAAGCCATCATGCGCACGCTGGACGTGATGCTCTCGTTCCCGCAGGTTTTGCTCTCGCTCGTCGTGATCTCGATGTTCGGTCCGAGTCGAGTGCTGATCATCCTTGCGGTGGGATTTTCCACCACGCCCCGTATTGCGCGCATCGTGCGTGGTGCGGCAGTGCCGGTGGTGGAGCGAGACTTCATCAGCGCTGCGGAAGCTCTCGGTGAGTCGCGCAGGCGAGTGCTGTTCAGTGAGATCCTGCCCAACGTCTCGTCGGCGCTGCTGGTGGAGGCCAACCTGCGCCTCACCTACAGCATCGGCCTGATCGCCGCTCTCGCGTTCCTCGGCTTCACGCCGGATCCAAACGCCGCCAACTGGGGACTCATGATTCAGGAGAACCGCGTTGCACTGACGGTTCAGCCCTGGGGAGTGATCCTGCCTACGTTGGCCATAGCACTACTCACCATCGGTACGGGACTCATCGGCGACGGTCTGTCACGAGTGTCGGCGGGTATCGATCGAGGGGGCAAAGGTGAGTAGGGGCCTGCGCATCGAAAACCTCCGCCTCGATGTTGAGGCCACGGGTAACGACATCGTCGACGAAGTCACACTGTCGATTCAACCGGGTCGCGTTCTCGGCCTCGTCGGAGAGTCTGGTTCGGGTAAGACGACCGTCGGCCTCGCGGTGCTTGGCCACGCCCGACGCGGCGTGCGTATTGCTGGCGGGAACATCCGTATTGGCGATACGGAGATGCTGCAACTCGGCGAGGATGATCGTCGTCGGGCGCGTGGCGCGCTCGTGTCGTACGTGCCACAGGATCCTGCGTCCTCCTTGAATCCGGCTCTGCGCATCGGCATGCAATTGATGGAAGTGCTCGAAGCACACGACTTCGGCGGCTCGGATGAGGCTCGCCGGGCCCGCGTCAAGGAGATGATGGGCGAAGTCTTGCTCCCGCAGGATGACGACTACCTCCAGCGCTATCCGCACCAGTTGTCGGGCGGTCAGCAGCAACGCGTTGGCTTGGCAATGGCGTTTGCGTGCCGCCCATCGGTCATCGTGCTGGACGAGCCCACGACAGGACTCGACGTCTCCACCCAGGAGCACGTGCTCGCCACCATTCGTACCCTCACGCGCGAGCACGGCGTCGCCGCCCTCTACATCACTCACGACCTGGCGGTCGTGGCGGATCTCGCTGATGACGTGGCGGTGATGTACGCCGGCCGCGTGGTGGAGGAGGGTCCCGTTCGGGAGATCTTCCGCAATCCGGCGCATCCCTACACTCGACACCTCGTTGCCGCCGCTCCGGACATCGCCGGCGGCAAGCACATGGTCGGTCTCGTTGGTCGTGCGCCACAGCCGGGCAAGCGCCCGCAGGGTTGTGCCTTTGCCTTGCGCTGTCAACTCGCCGAGGATCGTTGTCGCGAGGCGTTCCCACCCGTCGTCTCGGTGGGTGAGTCGCATCGCGCGCGTTGCATTCGGATCGGCCAAGTACCTGCGGCCACCATCGCCGCACCGCTCGTGCGTGGCGAACGTCGGGCTGCGGAGGCGGTGCTCGTCGCTTCGGGGGTGAGTGCGGGTTACGCGGGCAAGACCGTCGTGCACGACGTGAGCCTCACGCTGCGCAGGGGAGAGTGCCTTGCGCTCGTCGGTGAGTCCGGCTCGGGCAAGACCACGGTTTCGCGAGCAATCGGTGGCTTGCTGCGGCAGTGGTCGGGTTCGATCACGATCGAGGGCAAGGAACTCGGTCGTACGGCTCGTTCACGCTCCGTCGAGGAGCGGCTCGGTATTCAGTACGTGTTCCAGAATCCGTATGGATCGTTGAACCCGCGCAAGACGGTGCGTGAGTCCATCTCGCGTCCGCTGCTCATCGCAGGCAAATCAAAGGACGAGGCCGATGCGGCCGTGCAGGATGTGCTGTCGAAGGTTTCGCTGCCGAATTCCTACGCCAACAAGTATCCCGATCAGCTCTCTGGTGGAGAACGTCAGCGAGTAGCCATCGCTCGTGCTCTCGTGAGCAATCCGACCGTGTTGCTGTGCGATGAGGTGACGAGTGCGCTCGACGTGCTGGTGCAGGCCTCGATCGTCGATTTGCTCGGTCGCCTGCGTAAGGAACTCGGGTTGGCGATGCTCTTCGTGACCCACAACCTGCCGCTGGTGCGCTCGATTGCCGATGAGGTGGCCGTGATGTCCGAGGGCCGCATCGTCGAGTTTGGTACCGCCGAGGAAGTCATCGGTAATCCTCGTGAGGAGTACACCAAGCGTCTGATCGCGGCAACGCCGTCGATCGAACGCAGCATGGTATGACGCGGCAGAGAGTCGTCGCTACCGGTTTCGAGTCGGTCGCTGAGATCTTCGATTCGATTCACGGCGAGAGTGAAATCGGTGCCTCGTTTGCCGTGATGCATCAGGGCAAACAGGTGCTCGACCTATGGGGTGGTCAAACCCCTGATGGCAAGTCTTGGTCGAGCGAAACCAAGTGCATCATCGCCTCTGGCACGAAGGGAATCAGTGCGGTTGCCGTGCTCATTTGTGCCGAACGAGGACTCATCGATCTGGATGCGCCGATTTCATCGCTGTGGCCCGAGTTCGCCACTGGCGGCAAAGGCCATGTCACCATCGGCGATGCGATGGCTCATGTTGCCGGTGTGCCTGGGCTCGAACGCAAGATCGAACGAGAAGAGTTTGGCGATCTCGAAGTGATGGCTCGTTACGTGGCTGAACAGGTGCCGTTCGTGCCGGTGGGCGAGCCCAGTTACCACGCCACGACATACGGTTGGATCGTCTCGGAAGTCATCCGCCGTACGGATGGACGCACCGTTGGTGACTTCGTCCGCGAGGAGATCGCCGGACCGTTGTCGCTCGATCTGCACATTGGGGCTCCAGAGGAAGTCATTCGTGAGGTGGTGCCGACGACGAGGAGCAAGGATTTCAACTACACCGCGCTGCTCGATCCCAATGCCGACCCACGGCTGCAATTCGTCTATGGAATCATGCCCCGCGAGATGGTGGGGACGCTCGAGATGGCGAGAATCCAGTTTCCTGGTGGCGGTGGCGTAGCGACGGCTCAGGCCATGTCGCGGTTGTACGCAATGCTCGTCAATGGTGGAGAACTGGATGGCGTGCGCATCTTGCGTCCGGAGACGATTCAGGCTGCACGCAAGCAGCGCTCGCTGGGTAACGACCCGTTGTCGGGTCGCCTATTGCGTTTCGGCGTGGGTTTCGAGTTGAACCCCAACCCGTCGTGCCTCGGCGCGCCCGAGGACGCATTCGGCCACACGGGCGCGGGCGGTTCTACGCACGGCGGCTGGCCTAGCCACGGGGTCGGTTTCTCGTACGTGATGGGTGAGTTTCGCCCGGAAACGAACGATGGTCGAGCGCGACGCATGCTCGACGAGCTCTACCGCGTTCTCTCGTAACCCTTCGTCAGCGACCCATCCACTTGGGGGCACGTTTCTCGGCGAATGCTCGCGGGCCCTCTTGGGCATCCTGTGAATCGATCGCCTTCTTGTATGCGGCATTCGCGCGCAAACGAGTCATTGCCTCATGGAGGGGCAAACTCTCCACCTCTCGCTGGATGTCGAGGATGGCTGCCACGCTGAGCGGCGCGGAGGCGCAGATCCGTAGCGCAAGTTCTCGGGCGACATCCATCAGGTCTGCAGTTGGAGCGACGACATTGACCAGCCCGTGTTGATGTAGTTCGGTTGCCGTGAGTGATCGACCGGCCAACAGCACTTCGTTGGCCAGCGCGGTGGGGAGCAGTCGCGGCAAGCGCACCGAGCCTGCGTCGGGGAGCACACCCACCTTGGCTTCGGGGAGAGAAAACGTGGCGTGGTCTGCTGCCACGATCAGGTCGGCGGCCATCGCGATTTCGAATCCGCCACCTATGGCCATGCCGTTGACCGCGGCGATGATCGGTTTGTTGCGCTGAGGCAGTTCGGGGAATCCGCCGAAGCCACCGACGCCGTAGTCGGATTCGAAGGACTCGCCGTCGCTTGCTGCATTCAGATCCCAGCCAGCGCTGAAAAATTTCTCGCCAGTTCCCGTGAATATCGCCACGCGTTGCGTGGGGTGGGCCATGAATTGCTGGAACACGGTGCCGAGCTCACGGCTGGTGGCGGCGTCGATCGCATTCGCCTTTGGTCGGTCGAGGACTACCTCGAGGACTTGGCCATCGTGAGTTTCGTTGACGAGTACGGGCACTTCAGTCTCCTTCCACGATCAACAACGCATCGACTGCGACCGCGTCGACTGGTGTGGCAAGCACGGGGTTGAGTTCGATTTCCATCACGTTGCTGCCCACGGTCACTTCCTGCAACTGCATGATCAGATCGAGCAAGGCATTCATGTCGATTCCTGGTTTACCGCGATAGCCGAAGAAGAGTGGCGAGATCCGTAGCGAGCGCAGGGCGAGGAACACCTCGTCTCGCGAGGCGGGGGCGAGCAGGGTGGCGGTGTCGCGAAGAATCTCCGTCTGAACGCCTCCCGCTCCGACGACGATCATCCAGCCGATCGGCGCAGCCCGGCGGATGGCGACGAGCACCTCCGCCACGACATCGGTCACCGTCTCTTCGATCAGCACCTGATCCACGTGTTCGGGAAGCTGCTCCAAGGCGCTCGTCAACGCTTCCGCAGACGTAATCCCCACGTGAACGGCGTTTGCTTCGCTCTTGTGGGCGATTCCCAACCCTTTCAGCGTCACGGGATACCCGATCTCCTCGGCCACTTCTTCGGCCTCCACGAGGAGACATTGCGTGCCTTCGGGTACGCGGACGCCGAACTGTGCGAGCAACACCTTTGCCCTCGCCTCGTCCACCAATTTGGTGGAGGGTGCACTGTTCGCCTTGCTCGGAATGCCGAGTGGGCCATGGCTACCCAGCCACGCGCAGCGATCGAGGGCGACGAGTGCCTCACGTAGACCTTGCAGGGGCGCAAGACCACGGGAAGAAATCATCGAACGCAACTCCGCCGGCAGACACTCGGGAATGGTGGCGACCACGACGCCTCGCTTACCTGTGGCGTCGGCAGCGTCGGCGAATGCTTCGGCAGCAACGGCCCAGGTGGACGGGTCGAGCCCGGCGGCATTCGGGGCGTCGAGCACGAGCATCGTGGTGTCGTGCGGCCCGTTCATCGTTTCGCCGAACGTTCGCGCCATTGCCGGGCGGTCGCCCCACATGAACGTGTGGTAATCGAACGGATTGGCCACACTCACGAGCTCGGTGAGCGTCGTCTCGATACGTGCCTTCTGTTCGTCGGGGAAGGGTTCGAAGCGCAGTCTCGTGGACTCACTGAGATCGGCAACGAGGCTCGCTTCACCACCGGAGCACGAGAGCGAAGCCATCCGGTAGCCGCTCAATGCTCCGCCGTGGTGCAGCAACTTGAGAGTTTCCAGCAATTCCGTAGGCGTATCGACTTGCGCCACGCCGCAGCGCGCGAAGAATGCGGCGTACGCCTCGCGATTACCGGCGAGCGATGCGGTGTGTGACGCGGCAATCAAGGCACCGGCTTCTGAACGTCCTGTCTGGAGTGCGACGATTCGTTTGCCCGCGGCAAATGCGTGCTCAGCAAGTTCGGCAAACCTTTGAGGCTCACGAATGGCTTCGATGAACATGCCGATCGCCGTCACACGATCATCGGCAATGAAGTGTTCGAGTACGTCCTCGGTTCCGGAGGCCGCTTGATTGCCCACGGTGACGAGGTAGGCGAGGGGCAGTCCGCGGTGGGCAAGCGTGAGGTTGAGACCCACGTTGCCGCTTTGGGCGACGATCCCCACCCCTTTCGCCAGGGGAGTGCAACCATGCTCGTCGGGCCATAGGGCTACACCGTCCAGGGCATTCACGTACCCGTAGCAGTTCGGGCCAATCAGAGGCATGTCGCCCGCGGCCTCTACGAGTTGCTGTTGCAACACCGCCTCGCCACTCTCCGCAAAACCAGAGGCGTAACACACTGCACCTCCCGCACCCATGGCAGATAGCGACCGCACGGCCTCGACTGTCAGATGGCGGTTGACTGCAATGAAGGCGACGTCCGGAACGCCAGGAAGTTGCTCGACCGTTGGGAAGCACGCAATGCCGTGCATCTCGGCACGGGTCGGGTGCACCGGCCACATCTCTCCCGAGTAACCGAGCTTTCGGCACTGCTCGATGACACGCAGGGATGGAGCGCCACCGATGACCGCGATGGAGCGTGGAACCAGGGTGCGTGAGAGAGTGCTCACTCAGCCTCCGTACTTACGCAGCATCTGGCGCGAGATGATGTGTCGCTGAATCTCGCTCGTGCCGTCCCAGATTCGATCCACGCGGGTGTCGCGCCACATCCGTTCGAGGGGTAGTTCGTCCATCAGCCCCATGCCGCCGAATATCTGGATCGCTTCATCGGTGACGAACTGGCACATCTCGCTGGCGAACACCTTGGCCATCGCCATCTCGGCATCGTCGAAACGGCCATTCGCGTCATTCCACGCTGCGCGCAAGGTGAGGAGTTCGGCAGCATCCAAGCGCGTCTGCATGTCGGCCAACTTGAACGACACACCTTGGAACTTGCCGATCTGCTGACCAAACTGCTCACGCGAAGCCGCGTACTCGGTGGCGAGTGTGAGCGCACGTCGGGCGCGCCCCACGCAGACGGCGGCCACCTGGAGGCGAGTGGCACCCAGCCATGTGTTGGCCACGTCGAAACCACCATGGACTTTGCCGAGCACCTTGCTTGCGGGCACTCGGCAGTTGTCGAAATTGATGATCAGATTGTGATAACCCGAGTTCGAGACGCAGTTGTATCCGTGTACTCGTTCACAGCCGGGGGTGTCGAAGTCGACGAGAAAGCCCGTGATCTTCTTCTTGACGCCCTTGGCTGTCGTTTCTTCGCCGGTGGCGGCGAACAGGATCACGTAGTCCGCGAGATCGGCATGGGAGATGAAGTGCTTGGTGCCATTGATCACCCAGTCAGTGCCGTCCTGGACCGCCGTGCAACGCATGCCACGCATGTCGGAGCCTGCATCCGGCTCGCTCATCGCCAGGCAATCGACTCGTTCACCAGTGATGGTCGGGATCAGGTACTCCTGAATCTGGTCACCCTCGCACGCGCGCAGGATGTTGGAGGGTCGGGCCACGATGTAGTGGAGTGCATAGGAGGTGGCTCCAAGCTCACGGTCGACGAGCGTGGTGTCGAACGAATCGAGGCCGCCACCGCCGTACTCGGCCGGCATGTTGCAGGCATAGATGCCGGCGTCGATCGATTTCTTCTTGATTTGGTCGACCAGTTCTGCCGGAACGGTGCCGAGCTTCTCCACCTGGTCCTCGTGCGGCATCAGCTCCTTTTCGGTGAACTGCCGCGTGGTCGCAACGATTGCTTCCTGTTCCTCGGTGAGCGTGAATTGCACGTCGGCCTCCTTTGCCTACTTGCGCTTGATCTTCATGACGTTGCCCACCTCGGGTGGGATGGGCAGGTGGCGATGACTGTCCATCACAGCGGACAAGGCTTCGACCACATCGGGAAGGATGGGGGCAGATCGTCCTTCGGTCATCTCGACATGTACGAGCATTTGCTCCGTGGTGGCGAGCCGCACGCCCGTATCGACATGGAACATCGAGTGGAAAAAGTGCATTCGCTTGGCGTCCACATCGAGCATCTGCGTGGTGAAACGCAGGGGTTCGTTCACGGCTACCTCGCGCTCGTAATTGATGTGCGTCTCCACTGTGTAGAACGAGTGTCCTGCCGCACGGTACGCCTCGTCGTCGCCGATGTAGCGAAAGAGTGCATCGGATGCCCAGCCGAAAGCCGTGAGGTAGGCGGCCTCGGTCATGTGGCGGTTGTAGTCCACCCAATCGGGATTCACGGTGGTGCGGTACAACTCGAGCGGTGCAGGAACGATGTCGCCTCGTTGCCACCGCACACTCGCGTCACCGTAGGTGCGTGCCTCCCATTCGGCGACGAGTCGACCCGCACCCAGGTTGGTGCTGCGTAGTGCACGAAGGAGGGCGAGCACGGACTCGTCCGAACCGTCACCCAAGGTGACGAGTCCCGAACCGAACTGCTCGTCGTCACTCGCCTCGGGTAGTCCGTTCACGGGATGCATACCGAGGTCGCGCAGGATCGCGATTGCCGCATCGCTGTCCTTGCCCTCGACGGCCACGAGTGGAACCAGATGAACGGGGTCGATGCCAGTCGTGCGTGTCTGGTGCGTGCCGAGAGTCCGTTGCGCAAGGATCGTCATGGTGGGGGCGTGCTTGGCCACGCGCTCGATCGTGGCGGCCTCATCGCTACGCATCGACACGAATCCGAGTTCCACCGGCACCAATTCGTCGAGCGACGTGATTCGGCATAGGTTCGTCAGGGAAGCCTTGGGAAATGCGCCGAGTCGCCGCAACGAATCGAACGCGGTACTCACTCGCGATGTCAGGTCGCCGCCGGAGAGGTCGACGAAGGTGACTCCGCTTCCTCGGGCAAGGAATCGCGCACACCACTGCGCAGCGATGTCATCGTCGCCCACCACCGCCACAAGTTTGGGTGCGGCAGTGAGCATCGTCAGTTGGCGGGCTTGTCGCCCACGCGGCGACCGACACCGGCAGGCGCTGCGAGCTTCTCGTGTCCTTCGCCGATTCGCTTCAGGGCGGCGAACATCGCTTCACCCATCGGTGCGGACTTCTGCGACTTCGCATCGACGTGCAACAGCAGGTATTCGACGGTTGCGGCCACCACGCCGTCTTCGCGAACGATCTCGGTCCACACGTGCATCTTCTTCACGTCGAAGGAGAGCACGCGAAGTTCCACTCGAACCTTGTCGCCGGCGTGGGTCTGATCGAGGAAGCGAGTGTGACTCTCCACGGTGAAGAACGTGCCGGTGTCGGCGAGGTAATGCTCGTCGAGCCCGATCGAGCGGAGGAAGTTGTCTCCTGCCTCGCTCGCCAATTGTCCGTACCGAGAGTCGTTGGTGTGACCGTTGTAGTCGGTCCATTCGCCAGGAATCACCCGTTCCAAAGCGACGATCGGGGAGGTGTCGCTCGGTACCGGCTTCGGGCTACGTGCGAGCAGCGAGCGCTCGAAGTCGGCAAGCGTCTTGCCGGCCGCGTAGTCGTGCCCACGAAGCGCCTGGAATACCGACACGAGACAGTCGTCGCGCAGTGCTTCGAGTTCGCGGATCGTTGCCGTTCCCGCTTGGGCATCGGACTGGGAGACGATCTTGTCCAGCAGGACGTCGTCGAGTTCGGGCACGTCCATCAGCTTCGTCCACGGCCATTTCAGTGCTGGTCCGAACTGCGCCATGAAGTGACGCATGCCGGCTTCTCCACCGGCAATGCGATAGATGAGGAACGTTCCCATGAACGACCAGCGCAGCCCAGGACCGAAGCGCATCGCGTCATCGATTTCCTCGGCAGTCGCGATGCCGTCGTTGACCAGCCACAGCGCCTCGCGCCACAGGGCCTCCATCAGTCGATCGGCGACGAAGCCGTCGATCTCTTTCGACAGCATCAGCGGGTGCATGCCGATCTGTTGGTACACCTGGCGCGCACGCTCCTTCGTCGCTTGGCTCGTCTTGTCGCCGCCACAGATTTCGACGAGCGGCATCAGGTACACGGGATTGAAAGGGTGACCCACGACGAATCGCTCGGGGAGGTGCATGTCCTGCTGGATCTGCGTCGGCAGGAGGCCGGAGGTGGAGGAGCCGAACACCACGTGAGGTGCAGCAGCCTTGCTGGCGCGGGCGAGCAACTCTTGCTTCAACTGCAGCCGCTCGGGTGCACTCTCTTGTACGAAATCGACGTCGGTGACGGCTTCCTCCGGCGAAGAGACGAAGGTGATTGTGCCCTCCTTGGGCAGCGGGGCGAGAGTGAGTCGCTGGTACGCGCGTCGCGCATTCACCATGATCTCGTTCATCTTGCGCTCAGCCTGAGGGTCGACGTCATAGAGCTTCACGTCCACCCCGTTGAGGAGGAACCGTGCCGCCCAGCCGCCGCCGATGACGCCGCCGCCGAGCAGGCCGATGGTCTGCAAGCCCTCGATTCCCGAGCCGCCCGTCATCTCAGCCGCGCTTCGTGAGTTGGAGCTTCTCGCGAACTTCCTGTGGGCCGAGCACCTTCACGTTCATGTTCTCGAGAATCTTCCGAGCCCGATCCACGAGCGAACCATTGGTGGCAAGTTCACCCTTGTTCAGGTACAGGTTGTCTTCGAGGCCGACGCGCACGTTGCCTCCCGCGAGCACGGATTGTGCAACGAAGGGCAACTGCATGCGACTGATGGAGAATGCGGAGAACACGGCGTTTTGTGGCATCTGGTTGACGAGTGCCATGAACGTGGTGGGGTCGTCCGGTGCGCCGTAGGCGATACCCATGCACAACTGGATCATCACCGGGTCGTCGAGCAATCCTTCCTTGATCAGGTCCTTGACCATCACCATGTGACCAGTGTCGAACACTTCGAGTTCGGGGCGAACGCCCAGGTCCTTGACGATCTTGGCCATCTTGCGCAACACGCT
>JBDKEO010000073.1:0-3590 GCA_039795205.1 Actinomycetota bacterium | reverse complement strand
GTACGGCACAGACCGAAGCGGCCGAGTTGATGAACACCTACAACTTGCAGGTGGTGCCCATTCCGACCAACCGCCCGATGATCCGCGAGGACAATGCCGACCTGATCTACAAGACCGAGCGCGCCAAGTTCGACGCAGTCGTGAACGACATCGTCGAGCGTCACGGCAAGGGGCAGCCGGTCCTCGTGGGAACGGTGAGTGTCGAGAAGAGCGAGTTGTTGTCGCGCAAGTTGCAACAGGTAGGTGTGGTGCACGAGGTGTTGAACGCCAAGCAACACACGCGTGAGGCCGCCATCGTCGCTCAGGCAGGACGCATCGGCTCCGTGACGGTTGCCACGAACATGGCCGGACGAGGCGTTGACATTCTCCTCGGTGGCAATCCTGAGGGACTCGCTCGTCAGCAGGTGTTGAAGGAAGGCCACCATGCCGACACGTTGCTCGACGAGTTCGATCTACCGATGCCGCTCGAGCAGATGCCTCCTGACTACATCACGGCTCGCGACAAGGCGCAAAGTCGATACCGCGAACTGGTGAAAGAATTCGGCGAGTCGTGCCGCGCCGAAGGGGAGCAAGTGCGGTCGTTGGGCGGTCTCTATGTGCTCGGCACTGAGCGTCACGAATCGCGCCGCATCGACAACCAGTTGCGTGGTCGCGCTGGTCGTCAGGGTGATCCAGGTGCAAGTCGTTTCTATCTGAGCCTCGACGATGAGCTGATGCGACTGTTTGCGACCGGCGCACTGTCGTGGGTGATGGGCCGAGCGCTACCAGAAGACGAGGCGATCGAAGCGAAGATGGTGACGAAGGCCATCGAGCGCGCACAGACCACCGTCGAGCAACGGAACGCGGAGATTCGCAAGAACGTGCTCAAGTACGACGAGGTGATGAACGAGCAGCGCAAGGTCATCTACCAGCGCCGTGATCAGATCTTGGATGGCATCGACTTGAAGGCTGCCGGACTCGAGTACCTCGCTGAGGCGGTCGATGCTCTCATCGACAGTCACTGCGTGTCGGAAGTGGAGGACGAGTGGGACCTGGAAGGTCTCGCTCGCGAACTCACGCTCTATTGGCCGACGTCGTTGACGCCCGGCAACCTTGCGGCGTGCGCCGACACCGACGAGATGTACGACTTGGTAATGGGCGATGCGACTGCGTACTACGACAAGCGTGAATCCGAACTCGGTGCGACCAATATGCGCGAGATCGAGCGTCAGGTGATGTTGAAGATCATTGACCAGCGGTGGCGAGAGCACCTCGAAGAGATGGACTACCTGCAAGAGGGCATCAACCTGCGCGCAATGGGTCAGAAGGACCCGCTCACCGAGTGGCAGCGTGAAGGTTTCGAGATGTTCGGATCCCTGATGAAGGGGATTGCCCAAGATTTCGTGAAGTACGTGATGCACGTGGAAGTCGTCCGCAACGATGCGCCGGCGCTGCAAAACGTGCAGGAAGTGCAGGCCGAGTCGGCCCTGCTCGAGGCGAACGATGGCCCAACTCCAGCTCCTGCTCAGCCGGCCAAGACCGTCGTGAATCAGGCCAACGACTGGTCGTCTACTCCGCGCAACGCGCCTTGCCCGTGTGGTTCGGGCAAGAAGTACAAGTTGTGCCACGGCCGCGGCTAGGCCACCATGCGCGACTTCACCAATGACCTCACCGAGGTACGCGGGCGTATCAACGAAGCCGCTCAGTACCTCAAGGTCGACTCGAATCGTGAACGCCTTGCCGAACTCGAGATCGAGGTAGCGAAGCCCGACCTGTGGGATGACCAGGATCACGCGAAGAAGGTGACGTCGGAGTACTCCAACCTGCGCGCCGACCTCGATGAGTTCGCCAAGTTGGCGAGTGAAGTGGAGGACCTCGAGGTACTTCACGAGATGGCGCGAGAGGCCGACGACGCTTCGCAGGAACCCGACCTCGAACGCGGTATTGCTTCGTGTCGAGCGCGGCTAGACCTGTTGGAACTGCGCAGTTTGTTCACGGGTGAGCACGACGAAGCTGGCGCCATCGTTCAGATCAACGCGAAGGACGGCGGCGTGGACGCCCAGGACTGGAGCGAAATGCTCCTGCGGATGTACTCGCGCTGGGCGGAGCGACGCGGATTCGAAGTGGAGATCGGTGACGTGTCGGAAGGGACCGAAGCCGGAATCCTCTCGGCCGACTTCACCGTGCGGGGTCGGTACGCATACGGACTACTCACCTCCGAGCGCGGCACGCATCGACTGGTGCGCATCAGCCCATTCGACAATCAGGGTCGGAGGCAGACGAGTTTTGCCAGCGTGCAGGTGTGGCCGGTGCTCGACAATGCGGAAGTCGAGATCAACGAGAGCGACATCCGTATGGAAGTGTTTCGCGCATCGGGAGCCGGTGGTCAGCACGTCAACAAGACGTCGTCGGCGGTTCGACTGATCCATGAACCGACCGGACTCGTGGCGTCCTCACAGCAGGAACGTTCCCAGTTGCAGAACCGTGAGAACGCCATGAAGAAGTTGAAGACGATGATCGTTGCTCGCGCGGAGGAAGAGCGCGAAGAGGAGATGCGTCGAATTGCAGGCAAGCCGTCATCGATCGGTTGGGGGAGTCAGATTCGCTCCTACGTGATGCAGCCATACCAGATGGTCAAGGACCTGCGCACCGAGGTGGAAAGTGGCAACGTGGCCGCTGTGCTGGATGGCGACCTCGATCTGTTCATGGAAGGTTTCTTGCGCTGGCGCAGGGCGAACGCAGAGTCGGAAAATTAGGATGTTCCAGTCGAGAGGGGATCGATGATCCGGCTGGAGAACGTCACCAAGCAATACGGAACCGAGACGGTTGCCGTGCGCGACGTGACCTTCGACGTGGCCAAAGGTGACTTTGTGTTTCTCGTCGGTCCCTCCGGATCGGGTAAGTCGACGATTCTCCGGCTGATCAATCGCCAAGAGCGCCCCGAGCGTGGCGAAGTGTGGGTGGCCGGACGCAACATCAACGAATTACCCGACTCGCGAGTACCGCATCTGCGCCGCACGATGGGCAACGTCTTCCAGGACTACAAACTGCTGTTGAACAAGACGGTCTTCGAGAACGTGGCCTTCGCGCTCGAAGTGATCGGCAAACCGCGACACGTGATCGCGCGACAAGTACCACTCGTACTCGACCTGGTCGGTTTGGCCGGCAAGGAAGACCGATTTCCGAATCAGCTCTCCGGAGGAGAACAACAACGTGTCTCGATTGCGCGAGCGTTCGTCAACCGTCCGTTGATCCTGCTCGCGGACGAGCCGACCGGAAACCTCGACCCCGCAACGGGCGAGGGGATCATGGCTTTGCTCGACGAGATCAATCGCACCGGCACCACGGTGGTGATGGCCACGCACGACCATCGCGTGGTCAACGCCATGCGCCGCCGAGTGATTCAGCTCGACCGTGGTGTGGTGGTGCGTGACCAAGAGCGCGGGGTATACGAATGATCGCTCGCATCACCTACGCACTCCGCGAGACTTGGGCGAGCTTCCGCCGCAATCTCACGTTGACTGCAGCTGCAGTACTCACGTCAGCCATCGCATTGTTGCTCGTGGGCACCACCTTGCTCATCCAGCGCGCGTTCGAGAACTTGCTCGTGC
>JBDKEO010000032.1:0-4149 GCA_039795205.1 Actinomycetota bacterium | reverse complement strand
AGCATCTTCGGGGGTGACGACAAATGACACTCGACCCGAAACGATGGACGATCAAGACGGGTGAAGCCGTCGCCACGGCGATGCAGACCGCGACCGTTAATGGCAACCCCGAGTTGACCGTCGACCACATGATGTCGGCAATTGCGAGTCAGACCGACACGGTGGTGCCTGCGCTCCTCGCAAAGTTGGGTGTCGCCGCCACGATGCTGCGTGATCGCGCCGACGAAGCGATCGCGAAGATGCCCAAGACCACCGGTGGCGCGGAGCCGCGGATGAATCGTGAACTATCGAACGTATTCGCCAATGCCGACAGCGTGCGCCGTGATCTGAAGGACGACTATTTATCCGTCGAGCACCTGCTCTACGCGATGAATCAACGAGTCGGAGTGGGTTCAGAGGAGATGTTGCAGGCGCTGCGCGAAGTGCGTGGGTCGCATCGCGTCACGTCGCAGAACCCGGAAGAACAGTTCCAGGCACTGGAGAAGTACGGCGTCGATCTCACCGCCCGCGCGCGCGACGGAAAGATCGATCCGGTGATCGGTCGGGACGAAGAGATCCGTCGAGTGATCCAGGTGTTGTCACGCCGAACGAAGAACAACCCAGTGCTGATCGGTGAACCTGGTGTGGGCAAGACGGCGATCGTCGAAGGGTTGGCCCGGCGTATTGCGTCGGGTGACGTGCCCGAGGGACTTCGTGAGAAGCGCCTCGTCTCACTCGACCTCGGTTCGATGCTCGCTGGCGCAAAGTACCGCGGCGAGTTCGAAGAGCGATTGAAGGCAGTGCTGAAGGAAATCACCGATGCACAAGGCGAAGTGATCACATTCGTCGACGAGATTCATACTCTCGTAGGTGCAGGTGGAGCAGAAGGCGCGATGGATGCCGGCAACATGATCAAGCCGATGCTTGCTCGAGGCGAATTGCGCATGATCGGTGCGACCACTTTGGATGAGTACCGCAAGTACGTGGAGAAGGACGCGGCGTTGGAGCGCCGCTTCCAGCAGGTGTACGTGGGGGAACCGAGCGTGGAGGACACGATCGCCATCCTGCGCGGACTTGCCGAGCGATATGAGGTGCACCACGGCGTACGCATCCAGGACAGTGCTCTCGTCAGCGCTGCCGTGTTGTCCAATCGTTACCTCACCAATCGTTTCCTGCCGGACAAGGCGATCGACCTAGTCGACGAAGCCGCGAGTCGACTGCGCATCGAGATCGACTCGCTGCCGACCGAAATCGACGTCGTCGAGCGTCGCATTCTGCAACTCGAGATCGAGCGAGTTGCACTGGAGAAGGAGTCCGATCAGGCTTCCAAGCAACGACTGGAGTCGTTGAACGACGAGTTGCAGGAGTTGCAGCGGCAGTCAGCCGAGATGCGCGAACACTGGGAGGCCGAGCGTCAGGCCATCTCCGCGATTCGCTCACTGAAGGAAGAGTTGGAGTCACTCCGCGCCCAAGTGGAGCGTGAAGTCGACTTGGAGAAGGCGGCAGAAATTCGTTACGGCCGCATTCCTGAAGTGGAACGTCGCATCAACGACGCCACCGAGCAGCTCAACGTCCTGCAATCCACGACACGAATGCTCAAAGAAGAGGTGGATGCCGAGGACATCGCGGAGGTGGTGTCGAAGTGGACGGGCGTTCCTGTCAGTCGATTGATGGAAGGCGAGATGCACAAGCTCGTTCATCTCGAGGAACTCCTGCACCAACGGGTGATCGGCCAGGATCAAGCAGTCGAGGCAACAGCCAACGCCATTCGCCGGAGTAGAGCAGGTCTCTCCGATCCGAATCGGCCGATCGGCTCGTTCATGTTCCTCGGCCCCACGGGAGTCGGCAAGACGGAACTTGCGCGTGCTCTTGCAGAGTTCCTCTTCGACGACGAGAAGGCGATGGTGCGTATCGACATGGCCGAGTACATGGAGAAGTTCGCCGTCAGCCGATTGATTGGTGCGCCTCCGGGATATGTCGGATATGACGAAGGCGGCCAGCTCACCGAAGCCGTGCGCCGTCGCCCGTACAGCGTGGTGTTGCTGGACGAGATCGAAAAAGCCCACCCAGAGGTGTTCAACGTGTTGCTGCAGGTACTCGATGACGGACGACTCACCGACGGTCAAGGCCGCACGGTCGACTTCACCAATACCGTGCTGATCATGACTAGCAATTTGTCGGGTGAACCAATCGAGTATTTCAAACCTGAGTTCGTCAATCGCATCGACGAGATCGTGCGTTTCAGAAGTCTGACGAAGGAGGATCTCGGCGCGATCGTCGAGATCCAACTGCAACACCTCATCGACCGAATCGGTGATCGCGGCATCACACTTGCCGTGACGCCGGCGGCACGAATCCTGCTCGCGGAGCGCGGCTACGACGCAGAGTTCGGTGCCCGACCACTGAAGCGACTCATCCAAAAGGTGATCGCGGACCCTGCGGCCATGCTGATCCTCGAAGGTAAGGCCAAGGAGAATGACATGGTCACGGTCGACGTCGTGGCTGGTGAGCTCCAAGTGGGTGTTTCGCCTGTGCCGGTCGGCTGACAAGTCGCCTTTCGGTCAGTAGGCTTCAATTACGTTCCCCACATACGCAGGAGCGTTTGATGCCCGTAGCAGTTGTCGTAGGTACACAGTGGGGCGATGAGGGCAAGGCCAAAGTCATCGATCTCTTGGCCGCGAAGCACGACTACGTGGTCAGATACCAAGGCGGTCACAACGCGGGACACACCGTGGTTGTGGGTGATCAGCGCTACGCATTACAGCTCGTTCCGAGCGGCGTGCTGTATGAACACGTCACACCCGTGATCGGCAACGGTGTCGTCGTCGACATGCCAACGCTGTTCAAGGAGATCGATGAACTTGAAAGCCGCGGTGTGGCGTGCTCGCGTCTGCGTGTGTCGAGCCTCGCACAGCTGATCTTTCCGTGGCATCAAGCCATGGATGCCGCACTTGAAAACATGCGTGGCGAGGCCAAGATTGGCACCACGTTGAAGGGAATCGGCCCTGCGTATGCGGACAAGACCTTGCGTGTCGGGATCCGTGCTGGTGAGGTACGCAACTCAGCATCGTTTGCGGGCAGGGTTCGTGAACGAGCACTCGAGGCGAACCAGCAACTCGTGGCAATCGGTGGCGCTCCAGTGGATGTCGAAGAAGTCGTCGAACGCTTTGCTGCACTCGGTCGACGATTGCTGCCGTATCTGTGCGACACCGTCAATCTGTTGCACGACGCACTCGACGACGGCAAACGTGTGTTGCTCGAGGGAGCGCAGGCCACCTTTCTCGACGTGGATCACGGCACCTATCCATATGTGACGTCATCGAACCCGACAGCGGGTGGAGCGAGCGCAGGTTCTGGCCTCGGTCCACGGTTGATCGATCGCGTGATCGGCATCGCCAAGGCCTACACGACGAGGGTGGGGGCAGGCCCGTTTCCTACTGAATTGACGGGTGAACTCGGTGATGCGATCGTCGACATCGGACACGAGTACGGGACGGTGACGGGTCGTCGGCGTCGTCCGGGTTGGTTGGACTTGGTCATGTTGCGCCACGCGGTGCGACTGAACTCGTTGAGCGAGATCGCACTGACCAAGTTGGATGTGCTCGACACCTTCGACACGGTCAAGGTGTGCACCGCCTATCGAGTGGGTGGGCGACTGTTGACGGGTTATCCCGACGATGTCGCCACGCTCGCCGAGGTAACTCCGGAATATGAGGAGATCCGCGGATGGAAGACGGAGCTGCGCGCATGTCGCAGTTACGACGAACTGCCCGACGGCGCACGACAGGTGGTCGAACTCGTGGAACGACACGTCGGCGTGCCCGTGACGATCATCGGTGTCGGTCCCGAGCGTGACGACTGCGTGGTGCGCACATGATCGACCGCTACGCAACGCCGGAGATGCAGGCGATCTTCTCAGACACCGGGAAGTTCGCCCGTTATCTGGAGATCGAACTGCTTGCCACCGAGGCGCAAGCGAGCCTTGGCGCGGTTCCTGCAGACGCGGCCAAGACGTGCAGGCAGAAGGCACCACAAGTGAACGAGGGATTCGTGCAAAGCGTCAGCGAGCGCGAGGCGATCACAAACCACGACGTCGCCGCATTCGTCGACGTGGTGCAAGCCGCGATCGGCCAACCCCACGGTGCGTGGATTCATCACGGTCTCACATCG
>JBDKEO010000169.1:0-3408 GCA_039795205.1 Actinomycetota bacterium | reverse complement strand
GGGAGCGCTGCTACCAGAGCTTCCAAGGCGGCCTTTCACTCGTGGCCATCGAGTCGAGCAACGTCCAATCGCGGTGGGTGTCCATGCACTGCCAGAAGTCGTCGTGCTCATACACGGCCAGTTGGCCGTCGCTTACGAGCGCACGCATTGGCTCTTGTTCGAACACCAATCCTTCGCGGTCATCGAGATAGTCGAAGATCTTCGATTCGAGCACGAAGTAACCACCGGAGATCCGTCCGCCAGTCGCCTGCGGTTTCTCGTTGAACTCACTCGCGAGTCCCGATTTGTCGATCACGAGCTCACCGAATCGTCCTGGAGGACGCACACCGGTCACCGTCGCAGTCCGACCCTGTTTCTGATGGAACGCCTTCAGTGCGCGAATGTCGATGTTGCTGAGACCGTCGCCGTACGTGAGCATGAATGGCGAACCTTCGACATGGTGTTGCACGCGCTTGACGCGCGCTCCGGTCATGGCATTCAAACCAGTGTCGACGAGGGTCACTTTCCAGCCGACTTCGGTTTCACGCGAGTGATACGTGATCGCTTCGTCCTTGCCGAGGTCGATGGTGAAGTCGCGCGTGCGGGCTTGATAATTGAGGAAGAAGTCCTTGATGACCTCGCCCTTGTAGCCGAGACAAAGAACGAACTCGTCGTTGCCGAAGTGGGCGTAGTAGCGCATCAAATGCCACAGGATCGGTAATTGACCGATGGTGATCATCGGCTTGGGAACGTCGGCAGAGACGTCACGAATCCGCGTGCCAAAGCCGCCGCACAGGATCACCGTCTTCATGTCAGCCATTACCGTCCACCACCGTTCGCGCTTGATGCGGCGCTATCAAGATACCAACGAGTGGGCTTCGTCCGTGCTGCTGGTACATCGTGCCCTTGTCGCACTTGGTCGATCATCGATGATTTCTCGCCACCAATCGCCATGACGAGACGATGAGGGATGCATCTGATCATCGGAAGCGACATCGTCAAACGAACGAGTGGTGGCTTCGGACTCTCCCACTCGATCACGATCGGTGATTGAGATTCCAATGTGGTTCGTCGAGGAAACAAACTTGCTACGTGACCGTCGTGAGCCATGCTCAACAACACGACGTCTGGTGTGCCCACTTGCCAGAGTCGTGTTGCCCATGTCTCGGCATCTCGTTGTGCGTTACCCGAGTATGGCGCGCGAACCACCGATGCCTCGCCGAAGTGAGCAATGAGGAGGTGGTCGTTGCGCTCGGGTGAGTCGAGTGGCACCCAACGCTCGTCACTGGCGATCACGTTGACGGGATGTGCCAGTCGGAGATGACGTAGTACGAGTGCAACGGATCGACCACCACAAATCGCGAGCACACTTCGACCACGCGCACGATGGGCCTCCTCGAGGTACTGAGCAAGGTCGTGAGCACATGCACGCGCAGCATCGTCCTCGGTCGGATGAGGCGTCGAGAGTCCCTCGTCGTGGATCATCTTCAGCCCAATTCGAGGAGTTGCTTCCAACGGGGAAGCAGTGAGTCGAGGAAGAAGACATCACCACTCGACTCCGATCGCGCCGGCTCGTCGCGCAATGCCCGTGCGAGTTCCTCTCTAGTTGCAACGTGGCGCAACAGTGGATGACTTCCCACCACGGAGAGGTCGAGTTCATGAGGATTGAGGACCGCGATCACCGGCGTGTTCCTCGCAATTGCCTCCAGCGTGGCGGTGCCGCTCGCACCAAGCACCACTACCTCTGATTCAGCAATCAATTGGTCAGCGCTATCGCTGGCGAGACGAACTCGAGTGCGGTCGAAAGCGAAGGCTTCCGCATCGATGAGCGGATGAGGTTTGAAGGTGATCTTGCGTTCACCAGCGAGAGTGACCACCCAGTCGAGGTAGCGCTGCGTGCTTGCCACCTCGAGTTCACCGAGAACGAGGATTCCCTGTCGATGGGCGGACTTGTCCACTTGATTCTTGTGCCCCAGGTACATCAAGGCCTCCGCATCGCGCAGGGTCGATGAGTCATAGCCACCGCGCAGCAATTCATCTCGAGCAATTCCGGAGTTCACTGCCACGCGCTCGGGCAAGAGATTCCTTGAGGCCTGGCCAACGAAGTACCGCAGATCCCAAAAGCGCACCGTGGCATGGGGAACGGCGATGGTCTGTGTGTCGTTGCCCGCGACATGGCGGAAAGCGAACTCCCATGGTTGGTTCTCATAGATGTAGAGCGCAGTCCGCTTGGCGTGTTTGGGGAGTAGCCGTTGCAAATTGACGAGGTTGATCGCAATGCTCATGGGGTGTGAGCCATGGAACGAGTCGTTCCAATCTCGTTCGAAGATTGGCCACAAATCACAGTCATGCGACACGAACGCGTTGCGTGCGTCCACCTTCAGTCGTCCGATTTGCCGATAGGTGCGCCACGCTCGCCACGCGTCCCGCAACCCACACACCTGGTCGAGCAAGTGGTGACGGGGAAGATTGCGCAGTGCTACCCGCGCCGCAGAAGGTGAGGGGATCGAGGGGTGCGGTGTGAACCGATGCAACCACGTGATCGACTTTCCACTTTGCTCGATCACCTCGGGCAGATTCGCCCAATACCCACTGCGGAATGTCGATTTGGCGAGGTCCTGCGGATCGACGCGGAACAGATAGTCGGCAATCACGAAGTCGGTGACATCCGTAGATGGTGTCGAGAATGTGAACCATCGTGCGAGATGTCGCAGCGCACGAATCGAAGGTGCCCGTGACGTGCGAATCGCGGCAACGGCACTGCACGAAATACCGAGCCGTCGGCAGGTTCCAGCGATTGCCCGCACCGCGTTGCGGTTGACGAGACGTATGTCCACATGGCTGGGTCGTTCAGCACGTAATCGTTCGGCGAGAGCGAGCGTCTTCACGGCGTCAGGCAATACACCTAGTTCGCCCCAGCGTTTGGCCCACACCAGCGTCATGTGGAGGTAACTGAGCCCGTCTTCGATCTCCAGTGCCTTGATAACGGGTTTGCCGTCGACGTGGAACGCCGCAACTTCGTCGAGCACCCGAAGAATCGCGTCACGAAACCGCTTGCGATCATGGCGAATGATGGATGGAAGCGAAATGTGCGGCGAATCGTTGCCAGCGAATTCGTTCCACAACACCAGTTGCTGATTCTGGTCGACACCGATCACGGAGTCGCTGACGACCCAGGTGCGATGATCGGTCACGGCATTGCGAAGGGGACGACTGAGTTCGTGGCGAGCACGGTGAGCGACTCGTGAAAGCTCGTCATCGCCAGTTCGAAACTGCCACCAGCGCCTTGGACCAAAGCGAGCGCAGCCGCCACGTCCCAGATCATGATGTTGCGTTCGAAATAAGCGTCTGCCGCACCACGCGCGACGAGAACCAGTGATGCCGCAGCAGAACCGATCATCCGCACTTTGGCGAACTTGAGGATCTCGG
>JBDKEO010000152.1:0-5287 GCA_039795205.1 Actinomycetota bacterium | reverse complement strand
ACAGCACTGCCTTGCCCTTGGCTCGAGCCTCATCGAGCACCTTGTGCACGGTCTCAACGGCACCGACATCCAAACCCCGCGTCGGAGAACACACCACGAGCACCTTGGTCGAATCCGACTGGGCAAAGATCTCGCGGGCAAGCAACACCTTCTGCGAGTTGCCACCCGACAACTTGCGGGTCGCCGTGTGCGGGCCAGGGGTCTTGATTTCCAGTTCCGCGATGTAGCGGGTTGCCTCGGCTCCTGCGGCCTTGCGATCGACGAACCAACCACGGGGCCGTGTCAGCACCATGTTGTCAACGATCGACAGCGACGGAGAGAGACCAGTGCCAAGTCGATCCTCTGGCACGTACGCCAAACCGCTCGCACGCATCTGACGGGTGCCGACGCCGTTCATCTCCTTACCGTCAACACTGATCACACCACCAGTCGGTGCTTGCAATCCAGCGACAAGTTCCGCCAGGTCGCGCTGACCGTTCCCCGACACTCCCGCAACGCCGACGATCTCTCCTGCACGTACTTCGAGCGAAACATTGTCCACCACGGCCACACCATCGCGATGAAGACTCACGTTGTGCAAGGTCAACATCGTCTCGCCAGCAGCCGCCTTCGCCTTGCGCGGCGAAAGATCGATCTCGCGGCCCACCATCAACTCGGCCAACCTGCGGGTGTCGGCCTCTCCACGAGCAACGGAACCCGTCACCCTGCCGTCGCGCATCACCGTGATGCGATCGGAGATGTCCACCACTTCGCCCAACTTGTGGCTGACGAACACCACTGACTTACCGGCTTTGGCCATCGTGCGCACGGTCTCGAACAACTTCTCCACCTCGGGCGGCGCAAGCAAGGCGGTTGGTTCGTCGAGCAACAAGATTTCCGCACCTTGATACAAAGCCTTGATGATCTCGACGCGCTGACGTTGTCCAGCGGATAGCTCACCGACTACCGCGAGCGGGTCAATCGGTAGTCCGAACTCATCGGCAATACGTGACACATTCTCGTTAATCACGTCTTGATCGATGAAGAACGAGAGTCGCTTGTCTCCCAGCACCACGTTTTCGGCAACGCTGAATCGATCGACCAAGCGGAAGTGTTGATGCACCATCGCGATGCCGTGCTGGAGCCCATGGCGCGGACTCGACAAACGCACTTGCGTTCCGTTACGCAACACTGCGCCTTCGTCGGGGCGATACAAGCCGCACAACACCGAGGCAAGGGTGCTCTTGCCGGCGCCGTTCTCGCCGAGCAGCGTGTGTACCTCGCCCGCAGCGAGATCGAAGTCGACGTCGTCGTTGGCCAACACTCCAGGAAAGCGCTTCGTCACGCTTCGTGCAGAGAGTGCAAAAAGGGTCGCACCGCCAGAGCGGTGCGACCCCTTCGCTGCCTCAGAAGAGGCGTTCACTTGTTAACTCGTCTTGCCGATGACACCCTCTACAAAGTAGTCCTGACCGAGGAGATCACCCAACGAGGCAGATGCTCCCGCCGCGATGCGCTCCGTGCCAGTGTTGTCATTGATCGGACCGGTGAAGGGAACGAGCGAGCCATCGATGATGGCGGCAGCCTTCTCGGCGATCAGATCCTGGGTCTCCTGGTCCACATCGGAACCGAAGACGCCGAGGGTGATCATGCCGTCAGCCATGTTGCCGTAGTACGGCTCGGTGAGGCAGGTGCCAGCAGCAACGGCCTTGGCCATCTCTACGTAGTGCGGACCCCAGTTCCAAACCGGACCAGTGAGCCAGGTGCCATCGAATTCGGCGGCCATGGTGTCGGAGTTGTAACCAACCCACTTCGCGCCGGCTTCCATTGCAGCCTCACCAGTAGCGGTGGTGTCCTGGTGCATGGCGAGCACGTCTGCGCCAGCCTGCAACAGCGACTCCGCTGCTTCCTTCTCCACTGCCGGATCGAACCAGGTGGACGTCCACGCCACTTGCACCGTTGCGTCCGGGTTCACCGAACGAGCGCCGAGCGTGAAGGCGTTGATGCCACGGATGACTTCCGGAATCGGGAAGGCAGCCACGTAACCGAGCTTGCCCGTGGGCGAAGCCTTGGCTGCTGCGATGCCGCTCAGGTAGCGCGCTTCCTCCATTGCACCGAAGAAGTTGCCCATGTTCTCGGCGGTCTTGTAACCGCTCGCGTGCTGGAAGCATGCGTCCGGATACTTGCCGGCCGTCTCGAGCATCGGGTCCATGTAGCCAAACGACGTACCGATGATCAGGTTGTAGCCATCGCGGGCCAACTGGTCGAAGGTGGCGGTCGCCTCGGCGCCTTCCGGAATGTTCTCCAGGCGAGTGACCTCGATGCCGAGTTCGCTCTCCATCTGCAAGATGCCCTGCTCGTGCTGGTAGGTCCAGCCCTCGTCACCAGGAACACCGATGTACACCACGGCGACCTTCAGGTTGCTGTAGTCGGTTCCCTCTTCGACCGCAGTGGTCTCTTCGGTCACCGTTTCTTCAGTTGCGGTGTCTGATCCGCCGCAGGCTGCGAGCGTGAACGCCGCAGCAGCCGCAAGGGCCAGGCCCTTGATGTGCTTTCTCCTCATGAATTGCTCTCCCCCTATGCATCTGCATAGCCCGTGTGCTGATTGTGCCGGTCGGCAATCGCGACAATAACACGGCACAAACACCCCGAAAGCCGTGATGACACTGGCTTAACAACAAGTTCATCTGGTGCCACTCAACTAATCTCAAGACATGAAATCGACGCTCGGCGAACTGATCGACGAATCAGTCACGATCATTCGCGAGGTCGCCGCCGAGTTCGAACGCCCCGTGCTCCTGTTCTCCGGCGGCAAGGACTCGGTGGTCATGCTCCATTTGGCGGCCCGAGCCTTCGCCCCCGCCCGAATCCCCTTCCCCGTCATGCACATCGACACGGGTCACAATTTTCCCGAGGTGATCCAGTTCCGCGACCGCTGCGTGGCGGAAATGGGCGTCCAGTTGATCGTCGGGTCAGTCCAGGCGTCCATCGACGCTGGCCGGGTGGCCGATGCGACGGGTCCGCGTGCCTCGCGCAACACGCTGCAGACCGTCACCTTGCTCGACTCCATTGCCGAGCATCGGTTCGACGCCGTCTTCGGCGGGGCGCGACGCGACGAAGAGCGCGCTCGCGCCAAAGAGCGGGTGTACTCACACCGCGACTCGTTCGGCCAGTGGGATCCGAAGAACCAGCGCCCAGAGTTGTGGGGTATCTACAACGGGCGACACAAACCCGACGAGCACTTCCGCGTGTTCCCGTTGTCTAACTGGACGGAGCTCGACATCTGGACGTTCATCTCCGAGTTCAAGGTCGAACTGCCGAGCATCTACTTCGCGCACAAGCGGCCAGTGTTCAAGCGCGACAACATGTGGATGGCAATCACCGAGTTTCTTGCAGCAGACGACGGCGCCGACGTGGTGGACATGATGGTGCGCTTCCGCACGGTGGGTGACGCCACCTGCACCGCGGCCATCGAGTCGAGTGCATCGACGATCGAGGACATCCTCGCCGAGACGGCCGTTTCACGGGTCACCGAACGCGGGGCCACTCGCGCCGACGACCGCATGTCCGAGGCGGGCATGGAAGATCGCAAGCGAACGGGGTACTTCTGATGAAGCGACTACGTTTCGCCACGGTCGGCTCGGTCGACGACGGAAAGTCGACCCTGATCGGTCGCCTGCTCTACGACTCAAAGAGTATTTTCGAGGACCAACTCGAGCACATCGAGGCAGTGAGCAAGCGACGTGGTGACGACTACGTAGATCTCTCGTTGCTCACCGACGGTCTGCGGGCAGAGCGTGAACAAGGCATCACCATCGATGTCGCGTACCGCTACTTCGCCACGCCCAAGCGTTCGTTCATCATCGCCGACTGCCCTGGACACATTCAGTACACGCGCAACATGATCACCGGCGCCTCCAACGTCGACCTGGCGATCGTCCTCGTCGATGCCCGCACCGGAGTCGTAGAGCAGACCCGTCGTCACAGCTTGCTCGTCTCGCTGCTCGGCGTGCCTCACCTCGTGATCTGCGTGAACAAGATGGATCTCGTCAACTACGACCAAGCGCGATTCGACGAGATTCGCAGCGAATTCGAAGAATTCGCCTCGCGACTGGAGTTGCAGGACGTCACCTTTCTGCCGATCAGCGCATTGGCCGGTGACAACGTGGTCACACGGTCCTCGAACATGGACTGGTTCGAAGGCCCCACACTGCTGCACCACTTGGAAAACGTGTACACGGCGAGCGACTCGAATCGCATCGATGTCCGCTTCCCGGTGCAATACGTGATTCGCCCGCAGCGTGCCGACTATCCCGACTATCGGGGCTACGCGGGTCGTGTCGCGGGAGGTGTGCTGCGCGTGGGCGACGATGTGATGGTGTTGCCCTCCGGACTGACGACGACCATCACCGGAATCGACACGCCACTCGGCCCACAGGAATCTGCCGAGCCAGGCGAAGCGGTGACGCTGCTCCTGGCCGATGATCTGTCGATCACCCGTGGTGACATGATCTGTCGCCCCAACAATCGGCCTCGCGCCTCACAGGAGCTCGAGGCGATGCTGTGTTGGATGGACGATGCGGCACCGTTGCAGCCAGGGAAGATCTACTCGATCAAGCACACCACTCGCGTTGCCCGCGCAAAGGTGAACCAAGTGCTGTACCGCCTGAACATCTCCAACCTCCACCGCGAGTCGGATGTCACTGGATTGGCAATGAACGAGATCGGCCGTGTCACCCTGCACACCACCACGCCACTGTTCTTCGACGACTACCACCAGAACCGGGTGACGGGCTGCTTCATCCTCGTGGACGAGACCACCGGCCAAACAGCGGGAGCGGGAATGTTGCTCTCGCCCCGCACATGAACACGCCGCACTGGCACGAACCCACGGTGACGCGCGATGCGCGCTGGACGAAACTCGGCCTGAGCGGTATGACCATCTGGCTGACGGGCTTCTCCGGTTCAGGCAAGTCGACGGTGGCGCACGAACTTGCTCGACGCCTCGTCGAGAGTGGCACGTTGGCGAGCGTGCTCGATGCCGACAATCTCCGCCACGGTCTCAACGCCGACCTTGGATTCTCCGACGACGATCGCCGCGAAAACGTTCGCCGAGTGGGTGAAGTGGCGGCGCTCCTTGCCGATACTGGCGTCGTCACCATCGTGCCGATCATCAGTCCGTTCGCCGACTCCCGTGCTGCGGTGCGGGAACTCCACGAGCGAGCATCTCTACCGTTCATCGAGGTACACATGGCGACCTCCATCGACGAATGCGCGAGTCGCGATCCGAAGGGCCTGTACCGCAAAGTAC
>JBDKEO010000080.1:0-5181 GCA_039795205.1 Actinomycetota bacterium | reverse complement strand
GCCTGGTTGATCAGCAGTTCGTCAGACGATGCCACGGCCTGACCGCGCTGCGGATCAGCATCGTCAAGTTTGCGCCAGCCTTCCGACACAAGAGCTGATGCGACTGCGTTGGCATTCTGCGGTGGTGAGTCCACGAGCTTGAGCGGCTGTTCGAGAATTCCGACAGTCTGCAACAGCTCACCATCACGGATGATCGTCGCTGGTTCTGCCGCTTGCCACGAGGGCATGCGTCCCTGCAAGCCGATGCCATAGGTCCACCAGATGGCACCCATCGCCGCCATCCAACCGAAGAGGCCGGCGAGCACGACGAGAAAACCAAGTCGCGCGCCGAGATTGGTGCCGACCACGAGATACGTTCCGCCGATGAGCACCACCACGGAAATAATGACGACGGTGTAGCCGCGCAACTGCGGTTGCCAGTTGACAGCCAGCGTGGTGAGGAGATCCATCAGAGACCACGCACGTATTCAACGATGGCCTTGATCTGTTCTTGCGTCAGCATTGCGCCGAAGCCCGGCATGCGACCGCCACCCTGGCCTTGTTCGCCGTACTTCTTGCCGTATTCACTGCCGGCTGCGATGAAGGCAATCATGTCTTCTTGGTTCGGGAACTGGCGGATGGTGGAACCGCCGGTCAAGTTCGGGCCAAATGCGCCACCGCCGGTGATCTGGGGCTCGCCGTATGACCAGCCCTTCGTGTGGCAGCGAGCGCAGGAGTACTGGCCGGCGCCGAGGTCGAGATTGAAAAGTGCCTCACCGAGCGACGAGTAGGTGCCGGCCTTCACCAGACGCTCGGCTTCGGCTTGAATCTCGTCTTGGTTGGCCTTGGGCAAGGTTCCGCCGTCGCACGTGCGAGCGTCTTGGGTTGGGTCGGCGCAGTTTTCGCGCGGCACCTGGACGCTCTTGAGATAGTCGATCACCGTTTGAATCTGTTGCTCGTTCATCGGGCCGCCGCCGACCAAACCCCATGCCGACATCGGAGAGAACGGACGACCGTAGTTGAGGATGAATCGGAGTTCTTCTTCGCTGTAACGCAGAAGAATCGTGTTGATGGCAGGTGCCTTCCAGTTGACGGCCTTCACTTCACCGGTCTTCGGGTCGGTGACTGCGAATGCCGCAACACCTCCGCCTCCGTTCATGCCGCCGTGGCAACCTGCGCAGTTGAATCCGCCTTCGGCGGTCGCAGCAAACAGACCAGAACCCCAGAGTTCAAACTTGTGTTCGAAATCCTTCTCCGCACCGGCCTGGCGACCAGGTTCGAGAATCCAGTACAACGGCAAGGTCACGGTGATGACCGCTAGGAACGCGAGCCCGAGCAGCTGCGTGCGCTCGAGTTTCTTGCCTTCGAGCACTTCGTCGTCGTAGTAGGGCTTGCGGTTGGCCGCAAGCTCGATTTCGGAACCGATCTCCGCACGACTCGAACGGATGTTGAAGAAGGCGTAGAGCGCCCAACCACCGATGGCGGTGACGAGGGCAATCCACGCGAGCGTGGTGGTGACGTCGGCAAGGATCACGGCAGTCACGTCAGTGTGCGCCTACCGCGCCCACGCAATGCGGGCCTTCAGCTTCTTGACCGGTCGTGTTCGTGCCGATGGCTGGGCCACCGAATACCGCACCCGTATCAATGACGACGTTGCCATTGTTTATCGATACGGCAAAACGGTCCATGCCGCGCGGCGCCGGACCGCCTTTCTTTTCGCCCACACGATTGAACTGCGAACCGTGGCAGGGGCACTCGAACCACTGCGAGGTCGCGCATGTCGGCACACGACAGCCAAGATGCGGACACTTCTGATACAACGCGACGATTCCGGCGGACATTCCCGCGAACACCGGGGCTTGTGCGCTGTAGACGGGCTGGGCCTTCGCCAACGATTCTTTCGGATACTCGGTGACCCACGCTCGAGCTTCAGGGACGTACAAGAAACCTTTGTTCGAGCGGATACCGGCAACGATGTCGGTCAATTTTCCAGCGTTGATCTTCGAACCGAAGCCGCCTTCTGCGCCCTTCCAGAGGAATCCGATGACGGCCGCACCGAAACCTCCGAGGCCTGCGCTCATCAGGGTGACGGTGGCGCGATTGAAGAACTGTCGGCGCGAGACTCCGATTACTTCGGGGTCGGGTGGAGAAAACGGGGCGACGGCCACGCTCGGCGGCACGGCGAGTGCGGTGGATCGGGCGGCGACGGCTTCGCGCTCGTACTCGCGACCCTTTGCTGATTGCTCGCCGGCGGCGTCCCTGGACCGGGTCTCCCGCGAGAGCACCCCTGTCGAGTCTTTGCGACGGGCGGCAGTGAGCACGACTACAGCAGCGAGCACCACGAGCACAGCCGCGGCGATGATGAGGATGGTGTTGGTGTTCATGATTTAGAGCTCGAAGAAGATGCCGTCACGCCACGGGAACGTGAAGTTGTAGCCAGGCCCGCGGAAGAACGAGCTGATGATGGTGAGCACCGCCCAGAACATCATGTGCACGGTCATGAGGCTCGTGATGAACTTGCGGTCTTCGGGTTTGTTGGAGAGATTGCGGTCGAGGTACGGCGCGAAGATGAGCAGGATGAGCCCCATCCCCGGAATAGTGACACCAGCGATCATCGGGTGGAACATCGTAAGGAGTTCCTGCAGACCCATGAAGTACCACGGGGCCTTCGACGGGTTGGGCGTCTGGTTGAAGTTTGCGGCTTGCAGCAACGGTGCATTGACGAACCAAGAGAACATGAACGTGAATGCAAGGCATGCCAGAGCTGCAACGAACTCAATCGACAAGAGGTGCGGCCAGACATGCACCTTGTCGACAGGCACGGCCTTCACATCTTGGATAGAGCCTGACTTCACGACGGTAAGCAGTCGTTGAGTGTGACCACCAGGGCCGGCACCGACGGGAACTCCGCCACCCGCAGGCGCGGCTACGACGGGTGCCGACGGGGCGTCTTTGACGGCGACTCCGCCTGCGCGTGCCGCCTTGCTGCGCTCAAGCAGTTCCGAAGGGATTCGTGATGCGCCATCACCGGCGGCGGGGGTGTCCGTCGACTCCGACTTTTCGCGAGCGGCTTTCGCGCGCTTGAGGAGGTGTTCGGGGATTTCCGTCATCGTCGTTGCCTTTCGCTCAGAGCGGCCCTGAGATGCCGCCGTCCTTGCGGACGCGCCAGAAGTGGATGGCCAGGAAGATCACGGTGACAAATGGGAAGAGCAGCACGTGCAACACGTACCAGCGCAAGAGCGTCTCTGCGCCGATCTCCGTTCCGCCGAGTAGCACGAACCTCACTTGCGATCCGATGAGCGGTGAGTAACCCATCATGTTCGTACCCACCGTCACGGCCCAGAGAGCGAGCTGGTCCCACGGCAAGAGATATCCGGTGAATGAAAGCAGCAACGTGAGCGTGAGCAGGATTACGCCGACCACCCAGTTGAATTCTCGAGGCGCTTTGTAGGCGCCGTGATAAAAGACGCGCGCCATGTGCAAGAACACCGACAGCACCATGAGGTGCGCTCCCCAACGGTGCATGTTGCGCACCATGAGGCCGAACGTCACCGAAGTGTGCAGCGATTGGATGTCGTCCCATGCGTTTGCTGCTGTCGGACGGTAGAAGAACATCAGGAAAATGCCCGTAATCGTGAGCAGGATGAAGAGGAAGAACGAGAGTCCGCCGAGGCAAAGCGTGTAGCTCACCTTCACCGCGTGTCGCTTTACCTTCACCGGGTGCAGGTGGTACAGCACTGAGTTCATGACGACGTATGAACGGTTTCGCGGTGAGTCGGTGTAGCCCTTGCGGAAGATCGAACCGGGACGGAAGATTGAGCTCCAGACCTGGCTGCCCTGCACTTGCTCGCCGATCTTCGACAGGCGTTCCTTCAGAGACGGGCGCGGGGTTTCTTCGACGATGCTCGACATGGTTTCTCCTTAGAACCTCATCCCGTATGCGTATCCGTGGTTGTTGGTGCGCGCGTGCGGGTCACCAGTGGCGGGCGCGACGCCGACCTTACCGAGCACGATCACGCCGGTCGGGCAACGATCAACACAGAGAGCACAACGCGTGCAGATGTCGTCGTCAATGGTGAAGATGACATGGTCGCTCGGGTCGGCACCTGGCTTCTCCGTGCCGGTTGAGTCGACCACTGCTTCTGGGCTGACCATGTGGATGCACTTCCACGGGCAGATGTCGACGCAGCCCTCGCACATGATGCACTCGCTCTGGTCGATGTGAATGAACTGCTTCGGCTTGACCGCCTTGTTGAGGTACTCGGCGTCGACCTCGACGAGCGTGTACTCGTCGGTGAACGGCATCATCGGTGGATTGGCGTCGGTACGAGTCATCTCGTCATGCCTTCTTCACGAGCGGTCGACCATAGGTGCTGCTTGGCAGAGCTGCCGGCTTCACTTCGCCTCGCTTCTGCCACCACACAAAGAGATAGATGAAGAGTCCGATGTAAATGCCATGGATAACGAGGACGACGATGTCTCGCACGGCTTCGTAACTGATCGTGAACGGGAACGGACCGCCGAACTCTTGTGGCTTCAGGATGTCGAAGGGGCCGAAGATGATCTTGTCTTTGCGCCAGCCGAGTTCTTTGTCGGCGTGGTCGATCCATTGGTGGGGTACCACTCCAAACGCGAGGAAGATCACGAAGAACACGTACGCACTGCCGAACATCGCTTCGCCCCACGTTGCCTTGCGGTCGACCGGTCGCCGCTTGCCGACGACAATGACAAGGTACGCCAAGAACGTGGTCGCAAAGAACGAAAAGAGGAACGCCTGATTCACGCCGGGCCATCTGAGGATGTCGACTGCGGTCATGCGACGATTGGTGCCTTTCGTGGTTGATTGCCAGGCGGGCAAACACCGTCCCGAAGCCTAGTCTTCGCGCCTTTCGGGGGCTCACCCCATTCGAGAAGAACCATGTGACCGATGGTGTGCGTCGTGCGTTCGTGCAATTTTCCGCATCATCACATCGAGTATCGGGGCTGGCAACTCGCCGATTAGTCTGGCGACGGTGATGTCGCTCGTCGTACACGGTCAGGAATCTGAGCGGTGACTGAAATACCCGACTATCTCCTCAAGCGATCGAAGGATCGTCGTGCAGTTCTCTCGGGTGGTTCGCCGTCGGCCGAGCCGAGCGCGTCGAAGGAAGTCGCGAAGCAGGCCACGTCGTCGGCTGCACCTGCAGTCGCAGCGGAAGTCGC
>JBDKEO010000172.1:0-2672 GCA_039795205.1 Actinomycetota bacterium | reverse complement strand
TGATCACGACGATCGACCGCAACATCCAGTTCCAGGTCGACGGCATCCTCACTCAGCAAGTCGCGCGGGTCAATGCGTTGAGTGGTACGGCAATCGTCATGGACTCGAAGACGGGGGAGATCTACGCGATGTCCACCATCCGTCGCAATGAGGACGGCACCTACTCCGCCGACTCGGGAAACTTCGCAGCAGTGGAGGCCTACGAGCCGGGATCGGTGGCCAAGGTGTTCAGCGTTTCGGCGGCGCTCAACGAGAAGCGAGTCGAACCGAATTCCATGTTTTCGGTGCCCGGGGCAATGACTTTCAACCAAGGAACGAAGTGGGAGTCCACCATCAAGGATGCGTACCCGCACGGACTCGAAGACATGACGGTACGCAAGATTCTCGTCGACTCGTCGAACATCGGAACGATTCAGATCGCGCAGACGATGACGCCTGAACAGCGTTATGAGTACTTGCGCATGTTCGGTTTCGGCAAGCGCACTGCAGTCGCATTTCCGGGTGAGTCGCGAGGCATCCTTGCCACCCCTGACAAGTTGCGCGGTACGGAGAAGTTCACCAGCTCCTATGGATATGGGTACGCATCCACGGCGCTGCAGTTGATCGCAGGCGTCAACGTGGTGGCAAACGGTGGCACGTACGTGGCGCCCCGTTTGGGCGCCGGGCACATCGACGTCGACGGCATCAACGTTCCCGCCGATCCCTCCGCCACGCATGAGGTGATCAGTGCGGAGACGGCGGCCACGATGCGTTCGATGATGAGTGACGTGGTGTGTTTCGGTACGGCCAAATTGGCCAAGGTGCCGGGGATGACCGTTGCAGGAAAGACCGGTACTGGCTACAAGCGCCAGGACAACGGTACCTACGTCAAGGACGACGGTAGTCGCGCGTACTTCGCTTCCTTCGTGGGCTTCTTGCCGGCCCAAGACCCACGCTTCACCGTGCTCGTTTCAGTCGACGAGCCGAATCCATCCTCGCGCGATCGCTTCGGCGGAACTGCCGCTGCACCGGTGTTTTCGAACATCGCACAAGTGTTGATCAGCGAACTCGACATTCGTCCCGTCAGCGGTGACACGGGTTGTCCAGCCAAGCGGCCCGCCGAGCTGGGACCAGAACACTGATGTCCGCGTCCGTTTCGACACTCGTTGCTGAGGTTGTGGCTCGCAGTGGAGAGCAGTGTGTGATCAGCGGCGATTCGAGCGTCGTGCTGACGGACGTGACGCATGACTCGCGTCAAGTACGTCCATCGATGATGTTCTGCTGCGTGGTCGGCGATCGTTTCGATGGCCATGACTTTGCTGCTGAGGCCGTGCGTAACGGTGCATCGACATTGCTCGTCGAACGAGTCCTGCCGCTCGAGGTCACCCAGATCCTCGTCACGAGCGTGCGGCGAGCGATGGGAAGCTTTGCAGCGGCAGTTCACGGCTGGCCGGCGGATGACCTGACGATGGTCGGGATCACGGGAACCAACGGCAAGACGACCACTGCGCACCTCGTTGCAGCACTGCTGCGCGGTGACGGCGTGGCGACCGAAGTGCTCGGCACCATTCAAGGCCCGCGGACCACTCCGGAGTCCACCGACCTGCAGCGTCAACTCGCAGAGTTCCGTTCGGCGGGTCGCCGGGCAGTCGTGATGGAGGTCACTTCGCATGCGCTGGCTCTCGACAGGGTGGCCGGAGCCAAGTTCGATGTCTCCGTGTTCACCAACCTGTCGCGCGACCATCTCGACTTCCATGGCACCGAAGAGAAGTACTTCGCAGCGAAGGCCAAGCTGTTCGACCCGACGCTCTCGAAGCGAGCGGTGATCAATCGAGACGATGTCCATGGTCGTCTACTGATCGATTCGGCGGCGATCGAGTGCACCTCGTTTGGTGCGTCCGACGCGAACGACGTGGTGGTGACCCCCCGCCATCACGAGTTCACGTGGCGAGGGAAGCGCATGAGCGTTCCCCTCGGCGGACGTTTCAACTTGATGAACTCGATCGCCGCCGCGACTACTGCTGCGACGTTGGGAATCGAAGTCGATTCAGTGGCGCGGTCACTCTCTGCAATCTCTCCAGTGCCCGGGCGTTACCAAGTAGTCGATCCAACTCGTGAACCACTCGTCGTCGTGGACTATGCGCATGACGCCAACTCGCTCGAGTTGGTCATTGCGACGACGCGAGAAATGATCGCACCGTCGTCGCGCGTGATTCTGGTTTTCGGCTGTGGTGGGGATCGTGACAAAGGGAAGCGCTCGGAAATGGGACGCGTTGCGAGCGAACGAGCTGACGTGGTGTTCGTGACGAGCGACAATCCGCGCTCTGAGTCGCCAGCGGCGATTGCCGATGAGATCATGGGTGGAGTCACGGCTGAGTTCGCGTCTCGTGTGACGATCGAGCTCGATCGCCGTGCAGCCATTCGCGCGGCCATTGCCATTGCCGGAAGCGGTGACGTGGTGATCGTCGCAGGTAAAGGTCACGAGAACACCCAGACGATCGGTTCGACGGTCGTGCCGTTCGATGACGTCGAAGTGTCCCGAGAATTGCTGGAGGTCGGCGCGTGATAGCGGTGTTGATCGCAGGTGCCGTGGGCATGATCGCCTCCCTGGCGGGTACGCGGGGGCTGATCGAATTCTTCAAGCGCCTGGGCAAGGGTCAGCCGATCCTCGGTGCGGAGGATCACGGACCGGT
>JBDKEO010000064.1:0-4444 GCA_039795205.1 Actinomycetota bacterium | reverse complement strand
TGCCGAGCAATTTCGAAATTCGCGTCTCGAGCAGGTCGTGTTGCGACTGGGTGCCGCAAATGAAACGCACGCTGGCCATCCCGAACCCGTTCTCGTCCAGCGACTCCTTGGCGGCTGCGATCACGTCGGGGTGGTTGGCGAGGCCGAGGTAGTTGTTGGAGCAGAAGTTGAGCAATTCGCGATGGCCACTTTCTACGTGCGGTGCCTGTGGTGAATCAAGCAGGCGTTCCTTCTTGTAGAGCCCGGCTGCCTTGATCTCGTCGAGTGTCTTTCGCAGTTCGTCACGAACCTTGGTGTACATGGCGTTCCTTAGGACCAATCCATGATGACTTTGCCGGAATTCGACGAGCGAGCTGCAGCGAACGCCGATTGCCACTCGGCGGCGGGGAAGCGATCGGTGATCACGTCACGGATGTCGAGGCCCGTCTGGATGAGGGAGTTCATCGCGTACCACGTCTCGTACATCTCGCGACCATAGATGCCCTTGATGGTGATCATGTGGGTCACGAGCTTCGCCCAGTTGATGGAGATCTCCTTGCTCGGGAGTCCGAGAACCGCGACGCGGCCTCCATGGGCGAGGTTGTCGAGGATGTCCGGCAGGGCAGTGGGCGCGCCGCTCATTTCCAGGGCGACGTCGAAACCCTCCTTCATCCCGAGCGTCTTCTGCGTCTCGGCGATGCTGGAGGTGAGGGGGTTGACCGCGATGTCGACACCCATCGTTCGCGCAAGTGCCAGACGCGACTCGTTGATGTCGCTCACCACGATGTAACGCGCACCGACATGACGCGCCACCTTTGCCGCCATCAGTCCGATCGGTCCTGCACCGGTGATGAGTACGTCTTCTCCGGCGACAGGGAAGGTGAGAGCGGTGTGTACTGCATTGCCGAACGGGTCGAAGATCGCGCCGAGTTCGGCATCCACCGCATTCGAGTGCACCCACACGTTGCTGGCAGGAATCACGACGTAGTCGGCGAAAGCACCGTTGCGATTGACCCCGACTCCCGAAGTGTTCTTGCACATGTGCCGGCGTCCCGCTCGGCAGTTGCGGCAGGTGCCACAAATGATGTGTCCTTCGCCCGAGACGAGTGCGCCGACCTCGAGCGTCTTCACGTCAGAGCCCAGCTCGACGATTCGCCCCGAGAACTCGTGACCGATGATCAACGGTGCGTTGACGGCCGAAGCAGCCCATGCATCCCACGACTCGATGTGCAGGTCGGTGCCACAAATACCGGTGCGCTCGACCCGAATCTTGACGTCGTTGGGGCCGGGCACGGGTTCTGGGCACTCGATCATCTCCAGGCCGGGAGCACCGGCTGGCTTGAACAATGCGCGCACTGAATTGCTCCTCGGGTCAGGTTGACGTCGTTACTCGAACCGTCGTCATAGTAATGGTGCAAGCCGATTCTGGTCGTGCCGATCGCGGCTGCTCACGGGTTGCAGTACGGGCAGTTGGACGGGTCGACGGGGCTTTGGTCGACCACCACCTCCCGTTCGGCACCGCACAGGGCGCATCCATCGACGTGTCCGAGCATGACGAAAGTCGGGGCGTCGCAGGTGGCGCAGCGTCGACCACGGATCTTCCTCACCTCACCCCAACCCGGGCACTCACACGCCGGGCATCTATGGGTCAATCGCATGGCAAGACGTTCGGCTGCCGTGGTGATGTGTGGTCGCCTCGAAGGACAGTGATTGGCGCGGAGGTCGGACTCGATCACGATTTCGTGGGGGCGATGTGCTTCGAGTTGGCGTATGGCATCAAACAGCGCCTCGCGATCGTGGATGCCCTTGAATACCGGCCCCACCGACACCTCCTGCAGACGAACGATCAGACCATGTTCGGGGAAGCCTGCTCGACGCAGCTCCTCGTCGATCAGGGCAGTGTGGTCGTACACCCACGAGCGGGCCACGATGTTCGTGCTCTGACTCGCCTCTGCCACGTGAAATCCGGCATCGTCGTCCACGAACACGATCACCTCAAGATCGGTGATCGGCAGGAAGCCCTCACTGCCGATCGCGCCCTCTGATGCGAAGCCCAGTGGCACGCCCATTTCACGCATCCCTGCTCGCGCCTTGGCGATTGCCGTCCTCACCATGTCGGTCGGGCGAGAGATTTCGCCCGAAAAGGTGCCGAATTGATCCGTATCGATGTTTGCCTGACGCAATTCGAGGCCGAGCCGATCGCGCAACGGGGGGTGAATCAACGACAACTTGTCGTGCTTGCTCGCCAGTGCAGCAACACGTCCCGTGTACATCGTCGATGTGCGCGATCTGCTCGTTCAGTCCTCGCCCTGAGCCTTGGTGAACGCATCGACACCGTCGATACGTAGGAGGCGCTCCACGTGACAGACCTCATGGGTCGTGTTGATCTCACGTGCCAAATCGAGAGCGTCTTGCATCGTGGCGATACTTCCGTCACGCACGATGAATCTGCAGCGATGGTGATTGACACAGTCGATGTTCGTGTTGCCGTCCGGGTAGACCTTCGTTCCACGATTGGAGATCATCTTGAGGCGAAGCACTGAACGCGCAGAGATGGTCTCCAAGATCGGGCCCAATTCGAGTGGTGTCAGCGAACTCTGGAGGAAGATGTCGGCTCCCACGACCTCTTTGTTCGTCGGAATGCGGAAGTCCTGATTGCGCGAGATCTCCGGCATCTTGATCGGCTTGCCCACTCGAACCTTCCATCCATCCACTCGTCGACCGAGGTTCGCCTTGACCGCCTTGGTGAAATCGGTGGTGGAGACGCCCCTGTCGTAGCCGACCACGTCGCCGGTCAGCGTGCCGTCGGTCATCGTGGTGAGCAGGGCATGTTCGATGTCGGCTGCAGCGTCGAATTCGCCGAGATGCTTGAGCATCATCACGCCGCTCAGCAGCACCGCGGTCGGGTTGATCACGTTCTTCCCTGCGTACTTCGGGGCGGTGCCGTGGACGGCTTCGAAGATGGCGATTCCGTTTCCGAGGTTTGCCGACGGTGCGAAGCCGAGACCGCCGATGAGACCCGACGTGAGATCGCTGATGATGTCGCCGTTCATGTTGGTGGTGACGATGACATCGAACTTCTCCGGCTGACGAACCAGCAGATGGGCGCAATTGTCGATGATCACGTGCCACGACTCGATGTCTGGATACTCGGCTGCGATTCGCTCGAAGGTGCGCTTCATTTCGCCTTCGGTGAGCTTCATGATGTTGGCCTTGGTGGCACATGCCAGCGACTTGCGTCCCTCGGCGCGCGCGTACTCGAAGGCAAGGCGGATGATCTTCTCGCTTCCTTTTGCGCTGATCAGTTTGAGGCACTGCGCAACGTCGGGCGTCTGCATATGCTCGATACCCGCGTAGAGATCCTCGACGTTCTCGCGCACCACCACCAGATCCACGCCACGTCCCGAGAACGGTGTCTTCACTCCCGGCAGTTCTCGGACGGGTCGGATGTTGCCGAACGTCTCGAACAGCTTCCGCAGGGTGACGTTTGCCGACTTCTCCCCGTAGCCGATCGGCGTGCCGAGTGGTCCCTTCAATGCAACACGAGTCTCGGAGATCGAATCGATCGTGTCTTGCGGCACTCCAGAGGCGATCCCTTGCTTGAAGACGCGTTCGCCGGCGTGCCGCTCGATCCAGTCGATGTCGATACCGGTGGCGTCGATGATCTCGACCGTGGCCGCAACGCATTCGGGGCCGATTCCATCCCCCGGGATGAGGGTTACTGCATGGCGGGCCATGGTTGTCCTTTCACTTGGAGAGCTTGAGTGGCGTACGTGGCAGCGCGAACATCGAATCGTCGGGCAATCTGCAGGTGGAGTTCGGTCGCCTTGGCGAAGCGGAGATCCATTCCGAGGTCCCGAGGTACGAATTCGGCCATCCAAGAGTCGGTTCCCCTCGGCGCGAGTTGACGGAGCGAAAACGGCGATGTTTCTGCGAACTGTTCCAAGATGTCTTGGATCGTCGAATGTGGTGCAGAGGAGGTGAACTCAATGAGGGAAACCATTGAGTCTTGTTGAAAACTGTCGCTCATAACATGATAAAAATAGCAGGGTTTAGAAAACATGACAATTCATGGGGTATTTTTCTTGGGTGCCCAAATCCGCCCCTCGTAGACCGGTTCCCGCAGGCCCTGCAGCGGGTTGGACGTTCCTCACCAACCACGGCCATGTGCTGGTGTGCGTGGCCAAGAACCCCGACATCCGAGTTTCGGAAATCGCCGACCTGGTGGGCATCGGTGAGCGTGCGGCACACCGGATTCTCGGCGATCTCGTGCGTGACGGCTATGTCAACCGCAAGAAGAGCGGTAGGCGGAACGTCTATTCCGTGAATTTCAGCCGCCCGCTGCGCCATCCGCTCGAATCGGACCATTCGATTGGTGAGTTGTTCCGCACGGTGACCACGAACTGATGGACGTGCTCTAGGTTCACCTGATGAATCGCGATCGAGCCTCGACCGGGTTGTCGGT
>JBDKEO010000061.1:0-2564 GCA_039795205.1 Actinomycetota bacterium | reverse complement strand
GAGGTCACTTCCTCGCTGGGAGCACAATTGGGACTTCAAACCACTCGACGGTCGGAGGGCTGCCGTAAGTCTCGCTAACGCGTTTGCGCCATTGATCGTTGAACCACGATTGAGCGCTCGCCTTCGAATCCCACAGATACACCCCACCGAATGTGCCGTGGCTTCCGAGGATGAAGTGCTTCCGCAACAAGCCGCCAACATTGCGGTAAGTCTCTTCGGCGCTGGCGAACCCATTGAGAACGAGTTCCTTTGAAACTCCCTGTGGGATCGGGATTTGGACGAGGGTGGCCACGTGTGAGTCGAACGTGGAAGCAGGTGTTCCACCCTGGACGTTGTCAATTGACAAAGGCGCATCGAAGTATCGCACGTACGCCTCGCTGCCGCGCTCACGCTGTATTCGTGCAAACCACTCGGGGTTGAACCACTTTTCCGCAGAAGCAGAGTCACGCCAGGTGTAGATACCGTCGAAATCGCCACTTTCCGTTTCAAAAGTGAACAGTTTGAACTCAAGACCATCAATCGACGAGTAGAGGTCGACCGTCGCTTTCATCTTCTTTCTCACGAGCCATTTCGGTGCGAACTTCGGCACGGGAATGCGAACAATAACAACGACGTTGTTCTCGATAGTTGACATTGGATGTTTCCTTTCAGTGGTCGATTATGCGAGATCGTTGACGAAGATGATCTTGGTGCCGGGTGCGGTCATGCCAGTAGCCGCCTCGCTAAAAGGAACCACCGACGTGACGAGGCGTGCAGGATCAAGGATTCCGTCAACGACGAGATCGAGAACGGGTCGTGCCGTGGCAATGGCGTGAACGCGTCCGATCTCGTAGCGAACTCCTTTGTTGTACATCTTCTGCAACGGCAGCGACGACATGGCGCTCGCTCCGCCAGACACGCTGGTCACCGTTCCACATGCCTCCACTGAGTGGAACGCCAGATTGCGACCAGCATCCAGCACGTTTGCATCCACGACGACGGGAAACTTTCGATCGAGCCTCAAGTCCGCCCATACTCCTTTTGCATTGATCGCCTCAGCACCCAGAGAGGCCGCAAGATCCAGTCGACCGCTGTCATCATCCACGTAGACGACCGAGCGAGCACCGAGAGCAACCGCTGACATGACGGCGTACAGCCCCACGGATGGTGCGAGACCCCCGATCACCAAAACGTCCGACCCTGGCCGTTCACGAAGTGGTGCGGCGACACACCGGTAGCCGTCTGACACGTTGTCGGGTATCCCAGCAGCTGCAATGGGATCGACTTTGTCCGGCAGAGGAATCAACATGACGTCGGCCCACGGCACTCGAACGCACTCGGCGAGTGCTCCACCCAGGTCGACTCCACCATGTGGCCCGAGGCCAAATGCCGTTCCCGATGCCACCTCGGAACAGGCGTTGGTGTAGCCACGCTTGCACGGATCGCACGCATTGCAACTGAGCTGAAACGGAACGATGACCTTGTCCCCTGGTTTGAAGCCCGTGACCGCTGTGCCGAGTCCGATGATCTCGCCGACCATCTCGTGTCCCATCACGAATGGCCCTTTCATCGGATACAGACCGATGGCAATGGCCGGGTCGAGATCACATCGCGCCACTACCAACGGCCGCACCAACGCATCGCGCGAGTCGACGATCGTCGGCCTGTCGACCTCTTCCCACGAAAGATCCATTGGCCCGCGGAACATCAATGCCTGCACGAACTGCCCTCCCAGAACTATGATGACTGTCATAAACCCTATCTATGAAGGTCGTCATAGTCAAATGACACGCCGAGACGTGCGCAGTGAGATGGTTCAAGGAGCCATCAATCTCTTGGCGACCAATGGAGTTCAGGGCACATCGTTCGCCCTGCTCATCGACGCAACCGACGCCCCCCGGGGATCGATTTACCACCACTTCCCCGGCGGCAAGTCGGAACTCATTCGCGATGCAGTTGCGTCAATCGGCGCCACGGTCGTCTCGATCATCGACAGCCTCAACGTGAAGAAACCTGAAGATGTCGTAAAGGCATTCGTCGAAGGATGGCGGGCTCTCTTCGTCGGCGGGAACTACGACCGAGGATGTGCGGTTGCAGCAACGGGCTTGGGTGCGGGGGAAGATGCGAGTCTGCGTGATGCGGCACGCGAAGTCTTCGAGGCGTGGAGCGTCTCGCTCACCAATGCCTTCGTCCGAACAGGAGTCAAGAAGTCGGACGCTGCCGATTACGCATCGCTTTGCATCGCGGTCGTCGAGGGTGCCCTCATTATGGGCAAAACAACACGCACGGACAAGATTTTCGACGTTGCGCTACGTCAGTTGACGACGCTCGTGAAGAGGGCAGGAACAACGCGATGATCCCCAGACGCGTGGCCATCACGTGGCTTCAGATAGTGCTGGTGATGGTTCTGGTCTACTCGCTCCTACTGGTCTTTGCGGGGAGGACAGCCGGCACTCTCTTTTCGTGGCTCGGATTCGGGCCAGATGAATCCATCGACACATCGGAAGTTCGTGATTACTTGAGGTTGCCTTTCATGGTTCTCGGTGCGGTGATGGCGGGTTGGTCAGTTTTGATGATCCAGTTGG
>JBDKEO010000060.1:0-5274 GCA_039795205.1 Actinomycetota bacterium | reverse complement strand
TGAGGCGCCCGTACCACCGCTCAACATGGTGGGCGACTTCGGTGGCGGTGGACTGATGCTCGCATTCGGCATGGTCTGTGCGCTGTTGGAGTCGCGCACGAGCGGCAAGGGCCAAGTGGTGGATGCCGCAATGGTCGACGGAGCAGCCGCACTCATGACGATGTTTTGGGCGTTCAAGAACGTCGGCATGTTCGACGAAAGCGCACCCGGCTCGAACTTGCTCGACACCGGCGCCCACTTCTACGACACCTACGAGTGTCGTGACGGCAAGTTCCTTGCGGTTGGCGCAATCGAGCCGCAGTTCTATGCGCTGTTCCTCAAACTGACGGGGCTGGATACAGATCCAGAAATGGCTGCGCAGATGGATCGTGCCAAGTGGCCGGCTCTCAAGGAGAAGGTCGCCGCTCGAATCAAGGAGAAGTCCCGCGACGAGTGGGCGGAGATCTTCGCTGGCACCGACGCCTGTGTCGCGCCCGTATTGACGATGTCGGAAGCTGCGCAGTACCCACACAACAAGGAGCGCGGTACTTTCATCGAGGTGGATGGTGTCGTGCAACCTGCTCCTGCGCCGCGATTCTCGCGTTCGGCTCCGGACACACCGAAGCGTCCTGCACATCCGGGTGAACACACTCGCGAAGTGCTGCTTGCCGCCGGATTCGCGGCGAGCGAAGTGGATGACTTGATCTCGAGCGGCGCGGTGGCTGACGCATGAGCACACTCGTTTGCTTCCACGCCCACCCCGATGACGAGAGTCTGATCATGGGCGGCACGCTCGCCCGAGCGAGTGCCGAAGGGCATCGAGTGGTCGTCGTGGTGGCCACCAACGGAGATCACGGCGAGACACCGAGTGACCTGGGTGTCGCTGAAACACTCGCCGAGCGACGTCGTGCCGAAACTGCGCGTGCGTGTGCAGCACTCGGTGTGCATCGCGTGGAGTGGCTCGATTATCACGACAGCGGCATGACTGGCTGGCCGCAGAACTCGCACGAGCGAGCCTTCATCAACGCCGATCTCGAAGTGGCAGCCCGCGCACTCGCAGATGTTCTCGGAGAAGAGCGTGCCGACGTGTTCGTCACGTACGACTGGCATGGCAACTACGGTCATCCCGATCACGTGATGGTGCACAAGGTCGGGCACCGTGCCGCTGAATTGGCACGCACCAAGGATGTCTTCGAAGTCACCATGAATCGCGACCACTTCCGCATGTTGAAGGAAATGGCGGTGGCAAGCGGCATGCTCGGCGAAGGCAATCAAGGGTTCACCGACTTCGATCCGGATGGCCCTGCCGACGACGGCAATCCGATGGGCGAGCCAGAGCACCTGATCACACATCGCGTCGACGTGAAGCAGTTCTGTTCGGCCAAGTTGGCGGCGATTGCCTGTCACGCCAGTCAGATGACCGACACCTCGTATTTCACCAACATGGACCCACAGATCTTCGAGCTCGCATTCGGGCTCGAGTGGTTCATCAGGAAGGGTGAGTCGGGCCCACCACGCGATGCGTGGTTGCTCGGATGAGTCACCTCTACTTCGTTCGTCACGGTCACGCAGAGGCAGGGTGGGACGTCGCCACCGATCCCTCACTCGACGAATTGGGGCGAAGTCAGGCCGAGGCTGTGGCGACGCACTTGGCTTCGACGCTGCAGCCGTGTGCGATCTACACGAGTCCCCTGGCACGTTGTCGCGAGACGGCACGTTTTCTCGCTGACAAGTGGTCTGTGGATGTCATCGTCGAGGAGCGGATCGCCGAGATCCCCTCGCCCGAAGGCGTTGCAATGGCTGATCGGGTGGAGTGGCTCATGGGAGCAATGCAGGGCACGTGGGGTGATCTGGTCACCGCTCATCGCGCCTATCGCGACGATCTCGTTCGTTTTGCCCAGGAGACGAAGGGTCCCGCCGTCCTCTTCACGCACTTCGTGGCGATCAACGCATTGATCGGGCATGTGCTCGGAATCGACGATGTAATGACGAGGAGTCTCGACAATTGCTCGGTGACCACGTTCACGCATTCAAGCGATGGCGCGCTGATTCTCGTCGAGACTGGCCACGAGGCGGACACCATCGTCAGGTGACGAACGATTAGATTGGCAACTCGTGGTCAACGACTTGTACGCACTGCACGACAATTGGGCCTGGGTGATGATCGTCGGTAACGGTCTCGCCGGAGTGTGGGCTTTGGCCGCCCACAAAGTCCAGGCCCTTCGCTCACGTGCCTTGTGGTGGTACACGGTGGCTGCACAACTCACCGTGTTCGTGCAGGTGATCCTCGGCGTGATCATGGTCAATCGCGACAAACTCGAGTTTCCCGCGTTCCATGCGTTCTACGGCTTCGTGGCGATCATCGCCGTGGCGATCATCTACTCCTACCGCATGCAGATGAAGAGCAAGGTCTACCTGCTCTACGGCTTCGGCGGTTTGTTCTTGATGGGCCTCGGCATCCGCGCGATGCTCGTTGGCCAGAGCTGAGCGCTCAGGCGAGCGACTGCTCTAGTTCGTTCAGGCGAGCGCTCAGCTGAATCGGCAGGCGGTCTCCAAACCCATCGAAGTGTTCACGAATCTGTGGCACTGCTTCGCGCCAACCATTCGTGTCGAGGCTGAGCAACACGTGTAGATCTCGCTCGTCGATGGTGAGGCCAGACAGATCGAGTGCATCCATCGGAGGAAGGTTGCCGATCGCCGTCTCTGTAGCACTGGCCTTGCCGTCGATGCGCTCGAACACCCACTTCAGCACGCGCGAGTTCTCGCCGTAACCGGGCCAGAGGAAGCGACCGTCTTCGTCGCGACGGAACCAATTGACGAAGAAGATCTTCGGCAACTTCGACTTGTCTGCCTTCTCGCCAAGGTTCAACCAGTGCTGGAAGTAGTCGGCCATGTTGTAACCGCAGAAGGGGAGCATCGCCATCGGGTCGAAGCGCAACTTGCCCACCTGGCCACCAGCGGCAGCGGTGGTCTCCGACGCCATGATCGAGCCGAGGAACACGCCGTGCTCCCAATCGAAGGCTTCGGTCACGAGCGGCACGGTGGTGCGGCGGCGTCCGCCGAAGAGGATTGCCGAGATGGGAACACCACGCGGGTCCTGCCATTCATCTGCGATCGACGGGCACTGCGATGCGGGAGCGGTGAACCGTGCGTTCGGATGGGCGGCGGAGTTCGTGCATTCTGGAGTCCATGCCTCGTTGCGCCAGTCGGTCACGCGCGCGGGCTTCTGCTCGGTCATGCCTTCCCACCACACGTCGCCATCGTCGGTGAGTGCGGTGTTCGTGAAGATGCAGTTGCCCCACAACGTGTGCATGGCGTTGGGATTGGTGTCGAACCCGGTACCAGGAGCAACACCGAAGAAACCGGCCTCAGGATTGATCGCATATAACTGGCCATCAGGACCGAACTTCATCCAGCAAATGTCGTCGCCAACGGTCTCGGCCTTCCAACCTGGAATCGTCGGCACCAACATTGCCAGGTTCGTCTTGCCGCATGCCGAAGGGAACGCTGCGGCGATGTACTTCTTTTGACCCTCAGGGTTCGTCAATTTCAAGATCAACATGTGCTCGGCCAACCAGCCGTTGTCACGGGCCATGACGCTCGCAATGCGTAGCGCGAAGCACTTCTTGCCGAGCAGGGCGTTGCCGCCGTATCCCGATCCGTAACTCCAGATCTCGCGCGTTTCAGGGAAGTGCACGATGTACTTGTTGTCGGGGTTGCACGGCCATGGCGAGTCCTGTTGACCGGGAGCGAGCGGAGCGCCGACGGAGTGCACGCACGGCACCCACTGTCCGTCGCCGAGTACGTCGAGCGCACCTTGGCCCATCCGGGTCATGATGCGCATGCTGACTGCCACGTAGGCAGAGTCGGTGAGCTGCACGCCAATGTGGGCGATCGGTGAACCAAGTGGGCCCATGCTGAACGGCACCACGTACATCATTCGACCCCGCATCGCCCCCTTGTAGAGACGACGAAGTTCAGCGCGCATCTCACTTGGCTCGCGCCAGTTGTTGTTCGGGCCCGCATCGTCCTTCGATGCAGAGCAAATGAACGTGCGATCTTCGACGCGAGCTACGTCACCCGGATCAGAATGCGCCCAGTACGAGTTCGGTCGCTTGTTCTCGTCGAGTTTGGTGAAGGTGCCCGCCTCGACGAGGTCCTGACACAGGTCGTCGTACTCGCGTTGGCTGCCTTCACACCAGTAGACGTCGTCAGGCTCGAGGATCTCGGCCCACTCCGCAACCCACTGCTTGAGCGCTTGGTTCGTGGTCTTGCCACTCACGTCAGTGCCCAGGGGTTGACATGTCGACTTCAGAGCCCATACGCAACTTGGCTGCACGACCTTGCGAGTCGAGGTCGAACACGACTCGCTGACCTTGACGCAGCATGCGGAAGATGGATCCTTCGATTGCGTTGGGGGCGAGCTCGTAATCCTTCAGATCCGTATCGCACATGATCAAACCATCACCCGAAACCGGGTCATATGACTTCACGACACCTTGCATTTCGTCCTCCGCTCGGCGCGCCCACGCGCTCTCCCGAAATGTACCAGTGGAGCCCGAATCGGCTGGTAGGGAAACCCCTGTATCTGGGGGCGCGATGAACATAATCTGCGCCTGCGATAGAGCCGTGGAAGCCTGATTTTGTAGCATTTGCCGATGGCCAAGCTCGAGGTGTTCGGCGCCGAAGCGTTGCGCAAGACGATTGTCATCTTCCGTGACACCTTGAAGGCCCACCAAGAGGGCATCAACCGTCTCAACGTGTATCCGGTTCCCGACGGTGACACCGGCACGAACATGGGACGCACCCTCGATGCCGTCGTGGCCGAGCTGGATGGCGCGGGCAGCGACATGGAAGCCACGTGCGCGGCGATCAGTCACGGTTCGCTCATGGGTGCCCGTGGCAACAGTGGTGTGATCTTGAGCCAAGTGTTGCGTGGGCTGTCATCGAAGATGCGCGGTGCAGACAAGGCCGACGCCTCTTCGCTTGCCGCTGCGCTGAAAGCAGCGAGCGAATCCGCTTACACGGCTGTATTGAAGCCGATCGAGGGAACGATCCTCACGGTGGTGCGCGAGACGGCTGACGCGGCTGTCGCTGCAGCAGCGAAGGGCGAAAGTCTTGCATCGATGTTGATCGCGGCACGTGAGGCCGGTCAGGTGGCACTCGACAACACGCCCGAACAACTTCCGGTGTTGAAGGAAGCCGGTGTGGTCGACGCTGGCGGCGCAGGCTTCCTGCTGTTCATGCACGCAGCGTTGAACGTGGTGGCCGGTGAGCCGCTGCCAGAGCCATCGG
>JBDKEO010000057.1:0-4232 GCA_039795205.1 Actinomycetota bacterium | reverse complement strand
CGCCTCGATGAGCTTCGGCAACACCTTGTGCACGTCGCCGACGATGCCGAGGTCTGCCACCGCAAAGATCGGTGCTTCTTTGTCTTTGTTGATGGCGATGATGTTCTTGGAACCCTTCATCCCCACCATGTGTTGCGTCGCGCCAGAGATACCCGCGGCAATGTAGACGCTCGGCTTCACCACCTTGCCGGTCTGGCCAACTTGGTAGGAGTACGGCACCCATCCGGCGTCGACGATTGCACGTGACGCACCCGGCGCACCGTGCAGCAGTTTCGCCAGTTCTTCAACCAGCTCGTAGTTCTTTGACTCTCCGAGGCCGCGACCGCCCGACACAACGACGTTTGCTTCGTCGAGTTTCGGTCCGCTGGTCTCTTCGACGTGCACTGCGGTGACCTTCGCGGCACCGGTGGCGCCTGCGTCAGGAATACTCACCGCGACGACTTGCGCCGCCGCACCGCCACACTCTTCGGCAGCAAAGCTCTTCGGACGGAACGACGCTAGGTGCGGTCCCGAACCGGTGAACGCAGTGGCGAACAGCACGTTTCCACCGAAGATCGGTGTCGTCGCAACTACCTCGCTGCCATTGACGGCGATGTCGATGTTGTTGGTAAGCACCGTCGCGCCGAGCTTGACCGAAAGACGCGCAATCGTGTCGCGACCGTCGTAGTTCTGCGGAAAGAGGATGAGGTCTGGCTTGTCGCCGGCGTCGATGAGCGCCTTCATCGCGCTCGCCGCCGTGACTCCGACGAGTCGCGCCCCGATGTCACCGGTCGAGTACACCTTCTTCGCGCCGTACTTGCCGAGCGATTCGGCGAGCGCTGCCCCGTCACCCGCGACGAACGCCGAGACGTTGTCGCTCAGGCTGCGCGCCTTGGTGAGCAGTTCGACGGTAAAACTCGTCGGACTTCCGTTGTTGCCTTGTGCGAATACCCAGACGTTGTTAAGTGCCATGTCGAAACTCCTTAGATGACCTTCAGCGTCTCGAGGAACGCCACGATTTTGTTGAATGCTTCACCGTCGTCTTCGATGACTTGACCGGCCTTGCGAGCTTCGGCCTGTGAGACCGAGGCAACCTTCTGCCCCGCTCCACTCCAACCCACGGGTGAAACACCGAGGTCTCCCGCCGTGACAGTGACGATCTCCTTCTTCTTTGCGTCCATGATTCCCTTGAAGCTCGGATAACGCGGTTCGACGACGCCTGCGGTCACGCTGATGAGCGCAGGAAGTGGACATTCCACTTCGTCGTAGCCAGCTTCGGTCTGTCGGTCGATCTTCAGGTTGCCACCGTCGACTTTCACTTTCTTGGCGAACGTGACCGAAGGCAGGCCGAGCACTTCTGCAATCTGCTCTGGCACGGTGCCGGTGTAACCGTCAGTCGACTCTGTCGCGGCCACCACGAGGTCGGGCATGCCGACTTTCTTGATTGCAGCCGCGAGCACTCGTGCCGTGGTGAGCGCATCGCTTCCGGCGAGTGCTGGATCGGAGACGAGCACGCCGCGTGCCGCACCCATGGCGAGGGCGGTACGCATGCCCGACATCTCACCGTTCGGTGCCATCGAGACGATGCTCACCTCACCGCCACCAGCCGCCGTCGCCAGCTGCAGCGCCATCTCCACGCCGTAGGCGTCGGAGTCGTCGAGGATCAGTTTTCCGTCGCGCTTGAGCGCGTTCGTCGACGAATCGAGTGATCCCGGCGTCGCGGGATCGGGAATCTGTTTGACGCAGACCACAATCTTCATGACCTTTATTGTTACCGCTCGGTCACCTCGCCGAAGAATCAGCCTCGACGGTCGCTCACAGCGGGTCTGTGACCTTCGTCAATCGCCCGTCAACCCCGCCGATACCGTGAAAACGCGTGCGAATCCTGCTGATCGTCAACTCGTTCGCCACGTCGGTGACACCGCGCAACACCGTGCAGGTGCACCAATATCTGGCCCGACACCACGACGTACAGGTGGTGGAAACGAGCGAGCGCGGCCACGCCACACGATTTGCCACCGACGCCGTGGTGCGCGGGCTTGACGCCGTTATCGCCTTCGGCGGTGACGGCACGCTCAACGAGGTCGCTACCGGCCTGGCCGGGAGCAATGTCGCTCTTGGCGTCTTGCCGGGGGGCTCGACCAATGTGTTCGCCCGTTCGCTCGGCATGGCGAACGATCCACTTCTCGCGGTCACCCAGCTCACGGCGGGACTCGACGGCGGTCTCGTATCCCCCATCGGACTCGGCGAGGCCAATGGTCGTTACTTCACGTTCCATGCCGGCATCGGTTACGACGCGGAAGTCGTGCGCCAGGTGGAGCGCACGTTCAGTTTCAAACGACTGGTTGGCCAGCCGCTGTTCGTCTACGCCGCATTGAAGGCGTGGTTCGTCGACTACGACCGCAAGTTCCCCCACTTCACCGTGACGGTCGACGGCAGGCGTATCCCGAATGGTTTCTCTGCGATCGTGCTGAACACCAACCCGTACACCTACGTCGGCAAACGCGCCGTCGAGTTGTCGCGAGCCGCCTCGTTGGAGAAGCCGTTGGTCGCGGTCGTCTTCCGACGACTCTCGACGCCCCTCATGTTGTCGACGTTGTGGGGAGCGCTACGCAGCGGCGGTGCGTCCGCACGGCGTGGGCTTGAGATCATCGAAGGCGTTGAGGAGGTGTCGTTCGACTACCCCGCCGAATTCGGTTACCAGCTCGACGGCGACTTCATCGACGAGACGAAGACCTTGACGATTCACCATCGCCCAGAGTCACTTCGGTTGATCAAGCCGATGCTCGTCGAGTACTAGCGAGCACTCGCAGCCCCACGTCGGGCACGTTGGTGCAAATGCCGTCGACTCCCCAGTTGATCAGAGCAGCCATGTTCGCTGGGTCGTCGCACGTCCAAGTGTTGACAGCGAGACCGTAACGGTGGAACGTATCGATCAACTCACGAGACACCTGTCCGACCTCCGGGTGCACGGCGACATGACCGGACGCCTTCAAGTCTCGAGCAAGTTCATCGGGGTTCGGCACCGAGATTGTCAACCACGCTGTCGGTAGCTCCGGCCAGCTTTTCGCTGCGTGATCGACCGTCGCGCGCCTAAAACAAGAAAGCAGATACCTGCGGTGGTCTCCGTGTAGCGCGACCCTGCGACGCAGAACGTCGAGCACTGCATCGGTTCGCTGATCGTCGGCGTCGAAATCGGGCTCGGTGCGATGGTTCTTCACCTCGACGTTCACCCACATCTCCCCGCACGCATCCAAGGCTTCGTCGAGCGTCGGCACGTATGCGGGAAGTTGGTCTTTGGCGAGATGGGCGATGACGCGACCGTCAGCGAGCTCGGGGTCGTGGTGCACCACCAACTCTCCGCTTCGACATTGCCTCACATCGAGTTCGACGGCGTGGGCACCCATCTCCCGCGCACAAACGAACGCAGCCAACGTATTGGCGCGCTCGGCCTTTGACGCCCCACGGTGGGCCATGATCTGTGTGGGTTTCTTGGTGCTCATGGTGCGCTCGCGACCCCCAAAGAAAGTAGTTGAGAAACCCCTTGCGAAGTGCCCCGAGCGCACTTAGGGTGATGCCCGCTATGTCGATCCTTGCTCAAAGCCTCGCCCTCGGTTCCGCTGACTACTCCTGGAGGGTGAACGCAAATTGCCGCGACACCGACCCCGAGCTGTTCTTTCCGATCGGCAACACCGGCGATGCCGTGCGCATGCTGATGCGCGCTCGCCAAGTGTGCGCTGACTGTGGCGTGCGCAAGGAGTGCCTCGAGTTCGCGATGACTACCAACCAAGACTGCGGCGTCTGGGGTGGCACCAGCGAGGACGAGCGCCGCGACCTGCGTCGTCGCGCTGCCGCCGCGCGCCGCGCCGGCATCGCCTGAATCTCCGCCGAACGAGAAGTCGACAGATCTTCACTCAATTCGGGGGAATACGAGCAAACTAGTCTCGTACGACAGCACCCATGAAGTTGCTGGCGCTCCTCATTTTCCTGTACCTCGCCATTCCGGGCTCAGGCCAATTGGTCTGGGACGGCTTGCCGTTCAGTACCCGATCTGAAGTTGTCGCACTTGCGCTGTTCGTCGTTGTCTTTTTCTCAAAACAGCTGCGCCGTACCATCGCTGACGCCCTCGAAGGCCTCGAGTGGCGGGGGCTCGTCAAGCCTCTTCTGGTGGTGCTTTGCGCCGCAAAGTTCTTCTCATTTGCGTGGGCACCTCTTGGGAGTGGATTTGCTTCGTGCTACCGAAGCTTGTACCA
>JBDKEO010000019.1:0-3910 GCA_039795205.1 Actinomycetota bacterium | reverse complement strand
CATTACGGTGCCAGCTGCTGTTCCGTCGGATTTCCAGAGTTCGGCTCCGTTCGTTCCGTCGTTCGCGGAGAAGAACAGGGTTGAGTTGACTACAACGAGATCATCTGGGTCTGACCCCGCTACACCGAGATAGATGTCTTTGACGAGTACGGTGCCCGCTTCAGTTCCGTCGGACTTCCAGAGCTCATTGCCATTACCTGTGACGTTTGAGTCACTTGCACGGAAAAAGAGGTTTGACCCTACTGCTGTGAGTCGTTGAGGAATGGAGCTACCTGACCCTGAATTGATGTCCTTTACGAGCGTCGTGCCCGCAGAAGTTCCGTTGGACTTCCAGAGTTCGACTCCGTTCGTTCCATTGTCTGCCTGAAAGAACACATTGGAACCGATTGCGGTCATGAAATCTGGTGTTGAAGCGCTACCTCCGGGTTTGATGTCCTTGACCAGGACTGTCCCGGCTTCAGTTCCGTCGGACTTCCAAAGTTCAGATCCTGCTCCGTCGTTGCCGTTTCCAACAAAGAAATATGTTGAATCCCCAACGACGATCGGAGAACCGCTTGAGCCACCACCAGATCCTGGGTAGACATCTTTGACCAGGGTGGGCCCGGCAATCCCGCGAGCAATCGATCCGATGACGAGAACGCTGAGTAAAGAGAGAAGAGCAACAGCTCCCTGCTGCATCCGTCTACCTGAGGGCGTCTGACGACCCCGAGGATTCCAAAACAAAGGTACGGATGAGTGCATACCAAAAGTATTGCAGGATGTCGATGTGGAATGATGCTGGGGCAAGAAATTGGGCAGGTACTTGTTCCTGTCGGGCGGGGGACCGTGGCGAAATCTGAATCACCTTCAAATACTCAGCCAGTAAAGAAGGCACTCGACTCGAGAGCGGCCCTCATCGACGCTGCCTTGAAGACAATCCTGGAGCGAGGTATTGATGCGGTCCGGATTGACGACATTGCGAAAGAAGTCGGAGTCACCAAGGGTTCGCTTTACTGGCACTTTGAAGATCGTCAAGCATTGATCAAAGAGGCACTGGCTGAGCAGGTTCGACGTATGAGTGCTGAGACGGTGGACGCATTGTCTGATGCCATCGTTGGAACTGAAACCAAGAATGACTATTTGGCGCGCATAGTTCCCTTCATCATCGACCCATTCGACAAGAGTCAAGTGCTCGAACGTTGGGGGCGGTTGGGGGTTCTTGTCGAAACTCGAAATGATCTAGAACTCAAGGAACTGATGCACGATGTGCAATCGCGTCATCTTGACGTGGTGGTCGAACTCATGACTCAAGCCCAAGAGCGTCGACTTCTGAGAGACGATCTCGATCCTCGAGCCGTCGCAGTTGCGCTCAACGTAATCAACTTGGGCTCAATAATCATCGATGTTCTAGGTGATGATGCCCCGACTCCGGAGGAGTGGTGGAAGTTGATCATGTTCTTCATTGAACAGATGTTTCCGTCCAGCTAGGGATACAGCGCTGCGCTGTAATCAGACCGGAGCGTCGAGAGCGCGAACGGGTTGGCGCGCAGCAGGCATGTTGGCCCACATGTCATCCAGCAGATCATTGCGCGTGGCCTCGTAGCGCGGGTCGTCCCACAGGTTGACGTGTTGCAAAGGATCATTGGCGAGGTCGTACAACTCGCCCTCACCCCGACGATTCATCGTGCCGTCGAGCGCCGCGGTGCAGACGAAGTTGCCGCGACTGATGGTGCGCAGGCGCACGATCTTGCCGAATAGTGCACTATCCCACTCGGTGAACACGCGCTCGTGGCCGAGCGACACCGCCTCGTCGTCGTTGACTGGGAGTCGAGCAGCCTCGGTGTAGTCGGGCCGATCGACTCCAGCGATATGGGCGAAGGTGGCCGCAAGCGAAACCAAACCGACCGGTGTTTGCACTCGCGCTGGTTGCATCTTGGCGCTTGGCGCAGGTGACCAAATCAGTGGCAGGCGCATCAGCGACTCCAAGTGGTACGGCCCCTTGAACAACAGACCGAAGTCTCCCTGGAACTCGCCGTGATCGGTGGTGAACACGACGTCGAGATCGTTCGTCCAACCCCGATCATCTACGGCCTTCAATACCCGGGCAATCGCTTCGTCGATCAGCTCGTTCTCCACGTGAACGAGTGCATTCACCTCGCGCACCTGATCGGCAGTCAACGTGGCGGGAACCCACTTTGAGGGCGCTTCATAGTTGGAGATGAAGGACCCGTCGTACCAACCGCGCAGGTGTCGCAACTTACCGTCGATGATGCGCTCTCGCGCGGACGCATCTGCGATGTACCCCTCGGGCAAATCGAGGTCGCGCCAGTTCACTCGCGATACTTCGCTTTGTGGTGGATCCCACGGATGGTGCGGGTCAGGAAAACTCATCCAGCAGAACCAATCGCGATCTTGTGGCAGCGAGTCGAGCCAGTTGATCGTGTGCTCGGCTACCCAGTCCGTGTGATACCACTCACGTGGAATCGGGTTCATCTTCACCTGTGGTGCGTTGGTATCGCCGCCACCCGTCGCATTCACCTGGAGCTCGTTGTCTAGTACCGCGTAGAACGAGCCGACGTGTTCGGGGTGTTCTGCACGTACCCACTGCGAATAGTGCAGAGGTCCGGCAGCACCGTGAGTGGCGAACTCGAGATGGTCGAACCCGCGGTGCGTAGTGGGCGGATCAGTGACGCGTTCGAACCCCAGGCGGTTCTCGCGAAAGCGGAGAAAGGGATCGAGCAATGGCTCGAAGTGGGCCTTGCCGATGAGAGCTGTGGCGTAACCCGCATCGTGCAGCGTCTCGGCAATGCTCGGCGCGTCCTCAGGAAGAGGCACGCCGTTCATCCACACTCCATGAGTGGTCACGTGCTGTCCCGTGATGATGGTGCTGCGCGATGGCATGCACACGACATTTTGCGGCCGTGCGCGGTCGAAGTTGATGCCGCGCGCAGCCAGGGCATCGATCGTCGGCGTGCGGGCAATCGTGCCGCCGTTGCAACGCAAGGAGTCGTAGCGCTGCTGATCGGTGGTGATGAAGAGAATCTTGCGACCCATCACTTCTTCCTTTCGAATCGTTCAGCCAACCTGGCGATCCCTTCGCCCGCAGCTCCCGCAATCGGCAATGACAGCACATCCGGATCCATGTCGGTGGAGTAGACGATGACGCAACGCGAATCACCGTCAGGAATGACGTCGACGGTTGCGAGGTGGCTCTTGATGATCGCGTTCGGCACGATCGAGTACTGGTAGCGGCGCAAGTCGTGGTCGACGAGCAGGATGTCTTCTTCGAAAGTGATTCCGTTGGCGAGTTGGATCCACCGCTTCGAACCTTCCACCTTGGTGGAGACCACGGGGAACCACTCGTGGAGGTTGTCCATCTTGGATATGAATCGCCAGACGGTGTCCGCGTCACACTCGATGAACCCGTGTCTGCGCACCGAACTCATCGCCACAAACTAACGGAAGCGAAGTGTCAGGCGGGGATCGACCAGTCGATCGTCTCCACTCCAAACGAGGTCAGTGCATCGTTTGTTCGCGAGAACGGATGGGATCCGAAGAAGCCGTTGTGCGCCGACAGTGGGGATGGATGTGCCGATTCGATCACCGTGTGGCGAGCATCGATGAGTCGTTTCTTGCCACGTGCATACGTGCCCCACAGCACGAAGACGAGCGGTCGCTCTCCTGCGCCGAGGAGTTCGATGATTCGATCAGTGAAGGTTTCCCAACCTCGTTTCTGGTGTGAGCCGGCCTCGCCTGCGCGCACCGTAAGCGTGGCGTTCAACAGCAGCACGCCTTGCCTTGCCCAGTGTTCAAGGTTGCCATGCTGCGGTGGTGTGATGCCGAGATCGTCGCGTAGTTCTTGAAAGATGTTGCGCAGTGATGGCGGCACGGTCACTCCGCGTTGCACGGAAAAGCACAGGCCGTGTGCTTG
>JBDKEO010000008.1:0-4644 GCA_039795205.1 Actinomycetota bacterium | reverse complement strand
TGGTGGTTTGGTGCCCTGGTTCTTCTTATTGGCAATGTCGCTGTGGGTATTGCGCCCGATGAAGGAGCCGTGAAGGCTCGCGGTGTCGAACCCAAGTCCCAGTCGATTCGGGTGGCGGTGTGCGTGCAGTCGAGCACTTTGGTATTGCGGTGGGCTCTCGACAACAAGTGTGCTCAACGAGGCGAATTCAAGGTGACATGGTCATCCATCGACGATCCTCCACAGCTCTGCGTTGATTCGAGAACTCGAATCATGAAGCTCGCCGATGGCGCGCGGTGTCCGAAGGGCTCAATGAAGGTGGCGAGATTGACGCGCGGCAAGAAAGCGACAGCATGCGTAGATGTCTCGACACGGGTGTTGAAACGACCACGCACGGGAAAGTGTCTCCAGCAGAACATGACGGTGACGTGGCTGGTGTCGCGCGAAGAAGGCTCTACCGTTTCGCAGCAACCGACCGAGTCAATTTCACCCGCCACCCGAACCTCCACCACGACCTCGCCTCCTGCCGTTACGCCACCGCTAGCGATCACGGTGTCGTCGGCAACTACGACAACATCAACTTCCAGCACCACTTCAACGACTGTCCCGCCGACTACATCGACTTCGACGGCCGCCACCACTACTACGACTTCGACTACAACCTCGACGACAGTCGCACCTACAACGACTGCAGCTTCGTGGCCATCGTGCGCCGCCTCACGGGACTGCACGAATGCGTTGATGGTCACGTTTGATCTCAAGTATCAGGATCTGTCCGGTATCAACTTCTCGAACGCTGATTTGGGTGGTGCCGAACTGAATGGTGCAAACATGACGGGCACCAATTTCACGAGTGCAAATTTGAGCTCATCGATTTGGGATTCTGCAGTGATGGTGTCCGGAACGACCTTCAGGTTCACCAACCTGTCTGGCGTCAACTTCCGCGGAGTCAACATGCAGAGCAACAACTTCTACGGAGCCAATCTGAGCGGTGCGAACCTTGCGGGTGTGATCCTCGACGGATCCGACTTGCGTCAGTCTGACATCTCCGGCGCAGATTTCACCTCGGCATCGCTCGTTGGAGTGCAGTTCAACGTTGGTGTGGTGACCAACGGTGCCATGTTCACGAATGCCATCATGACTGGCATCGACATGAGGAACATGACGCTCTCGGGAGCGGTTGGATTCGATGGCGCCTCACTGGTGGGAGCGAATTTCTCTGGTGCGAATCTCTCTGATGCCAACTTCTACGGCGCCAATCTCACGAACGCAAACTTCAACAATGCGACCTTGACGGGCGCCAACTTTGGTGGAGCCACGCTCGCGGGGGCGACATTCACCGGCGCGGTGGACGGACCTGACTCGTCGACCACGACTACATCGTCGACCGCTGCGCCACTGTCTTGTGCTGGTGGAGGTACCTGTGTGGTCGGCGACACTGGGCCAGGCGGCGGCACTGTCGTGTACACGAGTGGGAGTGGCTCAACCAAGTACATGGAGGTTGCCCCGCAGACGTGGTATCAGTCTTCGGGAGAGACGGCCTTCCGCTGGTGTTTCCCTCAGACAAACACTCTCGCTGGCGCGTCGGGGACCGCTTTTGGGACCGGACGAGCAAACACCACGGCGATGAGAAGTCTGTGCACGAGCAATGGTGCGGCCTATTGGCTGAGCGTGAAGAACACCACTACTGGAATTGGCGGAAAATCGGATTGGCACATTCCATCCAAAGATGAGTTGAAGTACGTCTGCTTCTATGCGCGTCAACTGCCTGAGAGCTCAAGTTCGTGCTCTGGCGGCAGTCTGAGGACTGGTTTCGTTGGAGCCAGCTATTGGAGTTCGAGTGAATACGACGCCGATCGGGCGTGGTATCAAAACTTCCTAAATGGTGGTCAAGCTTTTGGTGACGGCTTGAAGGGGACGTCCGTCTACGTGCGACCGGTGCGAACGTTCGGCCCCTGATTCCAGCCTGTTCGTAAGGCGTTGACGGCCTCCCGACGCCATCCGCGAACGGTGCGGGCGGTGACGCCGAATTCCTTCGCGATTTCGTCGAACGAATGACCTTCGGCACACCGGCGCATGATGTCTCGTTGTTGCCGAGTGAGTCTCGGTGACTCGTCAAGAACATCGACCAACTCGTCCAGGGCATTCGTTGGCGTCGTAGAAGGTTGCGTGGTGATCACACGCTCGGTGAGGCTGCACTCGGCCACTCTTTTCAGCCGAGCCTCGCGGACGAATGCATGGTATTCGGCATCGCGTACGAGGTTGGATGCGATTTTCGCGGGTCGACGATCGAGCGGATAGGTCCGGATGAGAACCCAGGCATGTCCAAGCGTGGTGCTGAATGCTTCGTTGAATCCGCCCTTCACGATGCGACCGCGGCGTGCGGCAATCGCAATAAGTGGTGGCAGGATTCGCTGCAGCACGATGCGAGCAGCAAGTTCGTCATGACTCGCTCGGGCAATCACCTGGGCGAGACACCGATCACCGTCGGAGAAGGTGGCTTCGTGTCCAAAGCCGCATCGCTCGAGCACGTCATCGAGTTGGTGGAGAGGCCCACCCGGGAGGCCCCACTCGTTGACAAGTCGGAGCACGCTCGGCTTGGTGGACAGGGCTGCCCACTCGGCAACGAGTTGTTTGACCATGGGGGATTGCCCCGAGGGATGGCGGACTGATGGGTGTTGTGGACTCATGTGTGTCATGCCGACATTGGGACAAACGGTCGCCACCCACCGAGTCACCCGGCGGCTCACCATGCCAAGATGAGCCCATGCGCATCACCCTTCCGTCAGGAACAGAGGCCGAAATCGACATGTCGGTGGCCGATGCCACCCAAGGAATCGTGATCGCCCCGGACATTTTCGGATTGCGCCCTCTCTTCGACGACTTTGTGGCGCGGATCGCTCGCGAGTGGCAGGTGAAGGTAATTGCGGTCGAACCGTTTTCGGGCAGGGGACTGCCGCTCGACATCGAACCTCGGGTTCAGGCGATGCCGTCAATGAACGACGATCTACATTTGCGCGACCTCGAGGAAGGCGCAGCAGCGTTGGGCGTGGAGCGAGTGGGCTTGATGGGATTCTGCATGGGTGGCATGTATTGCCACAAGTCATCGCGAAGTGATCGATTCACGAAGATCGCTTCGTTCTACGGCATGATCCACGTTCCCGAGAGTTGGCGTGGTCCGAAGCAGGGTGATCCGATCGAAATCCTGACCAAGAACCATGCCGATCGCGTCCTCGCAATCGTGGGGTTGAAGGATCCGTACACGCCGAATAATGACATTGCCGAACTGAAGAATGTCGGCGTGACGGTGGTGGAGTACTCCGAAGCCGAACACGGCTTTGCCCACGATGCGGCTCGCCCGTCTCATCGTCCGACGGATGCAGCGGACGCCTTTGCCCGCGCGAAGGCTTGGTTGCTCGACTAGAGCGAGGGCTACTCGCTTCGTCTTCGTTCGTTCCCGTTACCCTGAATGAACGTGTCTGCCGTTCCGAACGAAGTCGTTTGGACGATCATCGTCGCTGCCGGGTCGGGCAATCGTTTCGGGGGACAGAAACAGTTCATGATGCTCGGTGACAAGCGCGTGATCGATTGGTCGCGTGATATTGCTCACTCAGTGGGTAGTGGTGTCGTGGTCGTGGTGCCAGCGGAGGCCGCGACAGCAGAGGGTGGCGTTGCAGGTGGCGCTACCCGAAGTGAGTCGGTGCGTCGAGGGCTCGCCGCCGTGCCGAGCGCGGCCACGATCATTTGTGTGCATGATGCGGCGCGACCTTTTGCCTCAGAACACCTCTATAAAGAGGTCATCGCGGCCGTGGTCGACGGCGCGGACGGGGCAGTTCCTGCTTTGCCGGTTACCGACACGATCAAGCAGGTGAATGCAGAGGGCATGGTGCTCGACACCCCTGAGCGGGCGAGTTTGGTCGCCGTGCAGACCCCACAAGCTTTTCGTGCGGCCGTGTTGCGGGCGGCACACGAATCGGGCAATGAAGGAACCGACGATGCCTCGCTCGTGGAGCGTGCGGGTGGCAAGGTGGTCGTGGTGAACGGCGAAGCAATCAACAGGAAGCTCACCACCCCAGAAGACTTGGAGTGGGCACGAGCAATGGCGGCAACGGAGATCTGATGGGCGCGGTGCGAGTGGGCCAGGGTTTCGACGTGCATCGCCACGTAGAAGGAGCGAGTGACAGGGTGCTCGTGCTCGGTGGCGTGAAGTTTCCTGGTGAGCGGCCACTCGTCGGTCACAGCGATGCCGATGCGATTGCTCATGCGGCGGCTGACGCGCTGCTTGGTGCCGCGGGGTTGGGCGACATCGGCGAGCACTTCAGCGATACGGATCCCCGGTGGAAAGGTGCCGATTCGGTGAAGATGTTGGAAGCAGCCGCTCGGATGGTGCGTGATGCCGGCTACATGATCGGCAACGTGGACTGCAGCGTGATTTGTGAGCAACCCAAGATTGCGCCGCACAAGCAGGCGATGCAGGAGATTCTCTCGAAGGCAGCCGGTGCCCCCGTCACGGTGAAGGGTCGTCGCGCAGAGGGACTCGGAGCGATCGGCAGGCAAGAGGGCATCGCATGCTTCGCCGTCGCAGTGATTGAGCAAGCATGAAGCCACGCAAGAACGCGCGCCGAGAGCGCGGCAACGAGCGCAGCGGGGGTCGTGGAAAACCTG
>JBDKEO010000161.1:0-5873 GCA_039795205.1 Actinomycetota bacterium | reverse complement strand
CGAGTGCGTTCACTGCGTCCACCACTTCGTACGTCTCTTCGATCAAGTGCTTGATCAGCGAAGCATGCGTCTGCTCCTGATCCCACGGGCAACGTTCACGCAACGTTCGCGCGAGTCGGTGCAGGCGCTGCATCTCACCCGCGATGGGGTTCGCCAAGCGCGGAATGTAGAGACACGTGAGATGGTCAGGTTCGTGCACACGGTCGAGTTCCTGCCAGGTGGTACGGACGAGTCGTTCGTCGGCGAGACCGAGGTGGTGCAGGATCATCACTTCTTCGTCGCCCGTGGCGTCTTCGTAGGCGAGCTTGACGTCGGACATCACCCACTTGTCGTGCACTTGAGCGACGAGCAGCGGTCCACATTCACCGGCTGCCTGTTCGACGAAGCGGTGTCCATCGATCAACTTCACGCCCGCATTCACGGGGTCGATGCCAAGCAGTGCCCACGCGCGATCGAGGAAGCTCATGGCAGGCAGTGCAGTCACCTGCACGCGGTCATCGGCGAGCAGCAGTTGCACCGTGCTCTCGAGGACGAACGGCGAGCCCGGCACCGCGTACAGCACTTCGCCATCGCGGTTTGCCGCTTCGACCAACGTCTCGACGATGTGTCGATACACCTCGTCGAACGTCTCGCCCGATTCGTAGAGATGATCGAAGGTGGTTGCCTGTGGCACCGCGCTCGCAGACTCGTGGCGCGAGGTGCGCAGGTAACGGTGGGGGATTCGTTCGACTTCGCGGAGCGTTGCCGCGGTGAGCAAATCGAGTGGGCCCAGGCCGAGCCCGACGACGACGATTCGCCCGGTCAAGTTCAGTTGGCGACGATCTGGCCGACGCTCGGATCCCACTTTCCGAAGCGCGACGCGACGGTGATCTTGGAGGTGGCGAGATAGCCAGAGAGCAGGAACTGCCCCGGCTGTTCGTTGATCGTTGCTTCGATCGAGTCGGCGACTTCGTCGAACGGACGGATGAAGATGACGTGGTATCCGAAGCTCGACTTGACCGGATCGGAGGGTACGCCTGCTCGGGCCTTCAGCGCACCGACGACGAACGCGTTGTCGAACTGCTCTTGGTACACGCCGAGTGCGAGGCAGTCATTGCTTTCACCGGCGAGCGCGCCGCCCGTCTCGTTGGCGTTCGGCTCGGTGGACACGTCAGCGGCCACTTCGGCGAAGTCCTCCCCGTCGAGCACGCGTTGCAGGGCGTCGCGTGCCGCCGACTCGGTGTCGACCAGCAGGTGACGAGCGCACATCACGCCGAGCGAAGCGGGTTCCTTGTCGTACATCGTGGCAAGTGAGTCACGCTGGGGAACCTTGACGCGCGCAAGAGCAAGGTCTTGTGCATTGAGTGAAATCAGCAATTCCTGCAACTCCGGACCGACGAGATCGAACTGTGGATCTTCTTGGTACTGGCTGAGAACTTCTTGGCGCTCCTCATCGGTCACCGCGAGGTCGTTCGCCGCGAGGAACTCACGGGCTGCTTCGTTGCGCAGAATGGCCGTGGCTACGGAGCGCAAGGCTTCGCCTTCGATCGTGCCGTCGACGAGCTGCACCTGATCGACCGCGGCCAATTGCTCGATGATCGAGTTGACGTAGTCCTCGGACACGGATGATCCGCCTATGGCGATCGCGTCGTTCTGCAGCACTTCGCCGCACGCGGCGAGGGAGGTGAAGGCGAGTGTGGCGGCGGCAACGATGCCGAAATTCCGAATGAGCTGAGGCACTGAGACAGCCTAGTTGGGGGTCTCGATCAGTTCGGCGAGAAAGCCGACGAGGAACGACACATGTTCCGGTTTGCGAGGATCCTTCGATCGTGGGAGCGGAACTTGCAGGGTGTGTGTCTTTTCGTCGTACTTCGCACTCGGAGCCAAGCGAGCCAATCGCATTGCCGCACTCGCCTTCAACGTGATTGGAGAGATGCGTGCGCGAGCGTCCTGCACCGAGAGTTCGCTGATTCCGATTCGGTGGCACTCCGCGCGCAGGCGTCCCACTTCGATCAGTTCTTCCGCAGGCGCGGGCAGGGGACCGTAACGGTCCAACCATTCCTGGCGAATGTCCTCGACGTCCTCCATCGTGCGCACCTGCGCAAGTCGGCGATACGCATCGAGACGCATCTCTTCTTTCGGAACGTAGTCGTGCGGGAGGTTGGCCGTGGTGGCCACGTCCAACCGCAATTCGGGAACGAGTGCCTGCGGTTCTTCGCCCTTCATCTCGGCGACGGCTTCGGTGACGAGTTGGCAGTACAGGTCGTAGCCCACGGCGGCGATGTGCCCGCTTTGTGCTTCGCCGAGCAGGTTGCCGGCGCCGCGGATCTCGAGGTCACGCATGGCGATCTTGAAGCCACTGCCGAGATCGGTGGTTTCGCCGATCGTCTTCAGACGTTCGTATGCCTCTTCGCCGAGCGCACGACCGCGGGGATGGAAGAGATACGCGTACGCACGTGAACCGCTGCGACCGACGCGTCCGCGCAACTGGTGCATCTGGCCGAGTCCGAGCAAGTCGGCTCGCTCGACGACGAGCGTGTTCACCGTGGGCATGTCGATGCCGCTCTCGATGATCGTGGTGCATACGAGCACGTCGAACTTGCCTTCCCAAAAGTCCACCACGGTGCGCTCGAGTGTCGTCTCGTCCATTTGGCCGTGAGCGACGGCGATGCGCGCTTCGGGGACGAGCTCGCGCAACTCGCGCGCCCGATCTTCGATGGACTGCACACGGTTGTGCACCCAGAACACCTGGCCATCGCGCAACAACTCGCGGCGAATCGCCTCGGTGGCCACTCGCTCGTCGTACTCGCCGACGAAAGTGAGGATGGGTTGGCGATCCGCCGGTGGCGTTTGCAGGAGCGAGAGGTCGCGGATACCCACCAGGCTCATCTCGAGCGTGCGCGGGATGGGAGTGGCACTCAGTGTCAATACGTCGACGTTGGTGCGCAATTTCTTCATGGCCTCCTTGTGCTGCACACCGAATCGCTGTTCTTCGTCGATCACGAGCAAGCCAAGGTCCTTGAACACGACACCGTCCTGCAGCAAGCGGTGCGTGCCGATGACGCAGTCGATCTCGCCGGAGGCGAGTCCCTTGATCACCTTCTTCGCTTCGCTCGTGGTGAGAAATCGCGACAACACCTCGACGCGGATCGGGTAACCAGCGAAGCGCTCGCGGAAGGTGATGCCGTGTTGCGAGGCGAGGAGTGTGGTGGGCACGAGCACCGCGGCCTGTTTGCCATCTTGGATGCACTTGAACACCGCACGGACTGCGACTTCCGTCTTGCCGAAGCCCACGTCGCCACAGACCAATCGATCCATCGGCACTTCGGTCTCCATGTCGTGCTTCACGGACTCGATCGCCTCGCGTTGATCCGGCGTCTCGACGTAGGGGAATGCGGCTTCCATCTCGTGTTGCCACGGCGTGTCGAGCGCGAACGAATGGCCCTTGGCGTTCACACGACGCTGGTACAACACGACGAGTTCTTGGGCTATCTCGCGGACTGCGGAGCGAACACGACTCTTCGTGCGGGCGAAGTCGCTGCCGCCAAGTTTGTGCAGCGTGGGTGCTTCACCACCCACGTACTGGCGCACCGAATCGATGTGATCGGTGGGCACGTACAACTTGTCTTCGCCCTTGTAGGCGATGAGTAGGTAATCGCGCTCGGAGTCGCCGATCGCACGTTTGACCATGCCCTCATAACGACCGACACCGTGATGGTGGTGCACCACGTAGTCGCCGGGCTTCAAGTCCTCGAACACCGACGCCGCATTGGCGCGCTTGACACGAGGAGTTCGACGGGTGCGCCGACGTCCCGTCAGATCTGCTTCGGCGATGACCGCAACACGCAACTGTGGGAGGAGGAACCCGTTGTTGAGTGGGGCGACGACGACACTTGCTCCGCCTCCCAGATCCTCGCTCGTGGTGTGGTCGCGTCGACGAATCGTCACGCCGTGCTCACGGAACGCCTCCACCAACCGCTCCGCCGTACCGTCGCCGTCGGCGGCGAACACCATGGTCCACTTGTCGCCGAGCATGTCATTGACGCGGTTCGACGTGGCTTCGATGTCGCCCGTCACCACACCCCATGCGCTCGACGTGATCGATGGCGCGTCGGGCGCTTCGGCAATCGGCGCAAGCAAGATCGATGGTGTTCCCGACGAGTGCGCCATCAGGCGATCGGGCTCCAAGTGCAGACGTGGGAATGGTGAGTCGCTTGCACGTTTCCACGTGGAGGCGAGGGCCTTGGCGAGATCATCTTCCTCGGCGATGAGATCAGTCGCGCGCTCGAGCACTCTTCGTTGATCGACGAACACCACCGCGCCGTCTGTGCCGCGATGTTCGCCGATCACGTCGGTGAGCAGACGGTCATCGTTGGCGAGCCACGGCAGCCAACTCTCCATTCCTTCGAAGGTTTCGCCCTGAGCAAACCGATCCCAATGCTCGACGCCCCACGGTTCACTACCCATCAATGACTCGGCACGTGCCTTGACGTCGTCATCGACACGCAGCTCGCGGGCGGGATAGATGGTGACGCGCTCGAGATCGGCGGTACTGCGCTGATCGTTGACATTGAAGGTGGTGAGGCGATCCACTTCGTCGCCCCACAGGTCGATACGGATCGGCGCGTCGGCAGTGGAGGGAAACACGTCGATGATCGAGCCGCGGCGGGCCACCTCGCCACGGTGCTCCACCACTTGTTCGCGGCGGTAGCCGTCGCCCACGAGTCGCGCGAGCAACGAATCGGCATCGACCTCCGAACCACGCACGACTTCGATCGGCTCGAACGTCTCTGCACCCGGTCCCAGTTTCTGCAACAGCGCGCGAATGGATGCCACCACCACGAGTGGAGGTCGATTGCCACGGACACGCCACAGCACCTCGAGGCGTCGTCCCATCGTTTCGATCGCCGGGCTGATGCGCTCGAAGGGAAGTGTCTCCCACGCAGGGAAGAGGAGCGCGTCGTCGGTGCCGAGGAATTGCACGAGGTCGTCGTGCAACAACTGCGCTGCAGTGCCCGTGCGCGTGACGACGACGATCGTGCGCTCGGGGCGCTGCAGCCCGAGTGCTGCAATCAGTGCCGGCCGTACGTTCTCTGCACACGCAATGACGCCGGCAGGATCGCGTTCGAGCGCTTCGAGTGCGGGATCGATGGCCAGCGCATGCGCCACCGAGCGCAACACACCGAGGTTGGCGCCGACTTGCGGCTTGAGTGATGCCTTTGCCACGGCTCAGCGACCGTTGAAACGCTGCATGGCCACGTCGTGACCGGATTCCACGATCACCTGCACTGCATCGGCCGCTTGGCTCACCGCCTCATCGAGCACTCGTCGCGACTCGCCCGTGAGTTTGGCCAGCACGTGCTTGCCGCCGAGTTCCTTCGATGGCGGCTTGCCCACGCCGATGCGCACTCGTAGGTAATCCTGCGTGTGGAGGTGTTCGGTGATCGACTGCAGGCCGTAGTGACCGGCAAGGCCACCGCCCGCCTTGATGCGCACCACACCAGGCTCGAGGTCGAGTTCGTCGTGCACGACGATGATCTTCGTGGCTTCGTCGATTCCGTAGCGGCGGGCGAGAGGACCGACGGCGTTGCCCGACTCGTTCATGAACGTGGTGGGCATGGCGAGAACTACGCGCTTGTCGCCCAATCGTGCTTCGGCAACCAACGCGCGGTCGCGTGCCGACTTCAGGTTTGCGCCGACGCGCTTGGCGAGTTCGGTGATCGTGTCGAAGCCGACGTTGTGACGCGTGCCTTCGTACTTCGTACCCGGGTTGCCGAGCCCGACGACGAGGGCATCGATTGGCGTGCCTCGCCGCTCGAGTCGCTTGGAGCGACCGAACAGCGCCATGAGGGCTAGGAGGCCGGCTTGTTCTCTTCGCCACCTTCGGCGGCAGG
>JBDKEO010000078.1:0-6063 GCA_039795205.1 Actinomycetota bacterium | reverse complement strand
TCCAGTTGAAGCGCCGACTGGACTTGATCCCCAACCTGGTGGAGACGGTGAAGGGGTATGCCGCGCACGAGAGGGTGGCTCTCGAAGCCGTCGTCACCGCGCGGTCCCACGCCATGGCCGCAGGTTCGACGCCGCACGAGCAGGCTCAAGTGGACAACGAGATCACCGGGGCATTGCGCCAGTTGTTTGCGCTCGCGGAGGCGTACCCGGACCTGAAGGCAAACCAAGGATTCGTCTCGCTGCAAGAGGAACTCGCCAACACGGAGAGTCGAATTGCCTACGCCCGCCAGTTCTATGGCGATGCGGTGGAGGCATATAACAATGCGATCCAGGCATTCCCCGGAGTGTTGGTCGCAAAGATGTTCGGCTTCGGCGAACGTGAATACTTCGAGGCGGAAGTTGCCGCTCGCGAAGTGCCGAAGGTGCAGTTCTAGTCGGACATGAATGAACTAATCGCGGCAAACAAGCGGAGGACGGCGTTCCTGCTCGTCGGGTTCGTTGCAGTCGTCGTGCTGGTCGGCTGGGCCGTGGGTGTGTTGATCGGCAATGGAACGTCCGGAACCATCGTTGCTCTGGTGATTGCTGCAGTATTCGCGTTCACCTCGTACTGGAAGTCTGATGCGATCGCGTTACGAGTGAGTAGGGCAGTGCCGGCGGACGAGGTGCAATACCGACGTCTACACAACCTGGTCGAAGGTTTGTGCATTGCGGGCGGTATTCCGAAGCCGCGTGTCTACGTGATCGATGATCCCGCGCCGAACGCCTTTGCCACCGGGAGGAATCCAAAGAACGCAGCCATCGCATTCACCTCTGGCCTTCTCGAACAGATGAATCGCGTCGAGCTGGAAGGCGTCGTGGCTCATGAGCTCTCGCACATCAAGAATTACGACATCCTCGTCTCCACGCTCGCCGTCACCCTCGTGGGGACGGTGGCGATCATCACCGACATCGCCATTCGCACGATGTGGTGGAACGGTGGACGCGTTGCTCGTTCCGGCGACCACGCCGACCGCAACAATCCACTTGCATTCATCGGTCTGGCACTGTTGATCGTGGCGCCATTGTTGGCGAAGGCGATGCAGGCTGCAATCAGCCGTCGTCGCGAAACCCTTGCTGATGTGTCGGCCGTTCGCATGACGCGCTATCCGCCAGGCCTGATCGGCGCGCTGGAGAAGCTCCAGCAGGACACCACGGTGACCCACGCCGCGAGCATGGCCACTGCACACATGTGGATCGAGCAGCCGATGTCGGGCGTGGGTGACACGGGTCGACTAGGGGCGTGGCATAAACTTTTCAACACGCACCCGCCGCTCAGTGAGCGGATCGCCTTACTCAGGGAGATGTAAATGATGGTTCGACGCCCGTTGTCCTCGTTCGCTGCGATCGCCATGTTCGGCATGGTGGCCGCCGCCTGTGGCGGTGGAGATGCGACTGATACGGCGGAAGTCTCCACCACCGCCGCCGCGGTCGAGACGACGGTGGTCGACCAGGGTCCGATTTACCCGCTCTTGGGTACCGAGGCGACCGATGAAGCGGTGCTCGCACGACCCGCAATGGTGGTGAAGATCGACAATCACCCGAAAGCGCGTCCGCAGATGGGGTTGAACGAAGCGGACATCGTGTTCGAGGAAAACGTCGAGAAGCTCACTCGTTTCGCCGCCGTGTTCCACAGTGTCGGTTCTGACCCCGTCGGTCCGATTCGTTCCGGCCGCTTCCAGGACATCAACCTCGTCGGCTCCCTGAACCAGCCCTTGTTCGTGTGGAGCGGTGGCAATGCCAAGGTGACGAATGCGATTCGCAATTCTGACCTCGTGGACTTGAGCTACACCGTGGCCAACAAGGACGGCGGGTTCGCGCGTGACTCGGAACGTCCAGCACCGCACAACCTGATCGCCGAAACCACGAAGTTGTGGACGCTGGCACCGGCTGGATCGGTTGCCCCACAAAAGCAGTTCGAGTATCGCACGGAGAGCGACGCAAATGCGAGCACGTCCGAAGCGGTGGATGGCTTCCGCCTGTCGATGGATGGCGTGAAGGTGCAGTGGACGTGGTCTTCGGAAGTCAGTGAATGGCTCCGGGTCCAGGATTCGACGCCGCATGTCGATGCGAACGATGTGCAGATCTCGGTTCCCAACGTGATCGTGCTCGAAGTCGAGTACTCCAACACCTACAGTCCCGTGTCCAAGACGGTCGGTAGTGGCAAGGCGTACGTCTTCACCAATGGCGTCGTGTACGTCGGTTCGTGGGAGCGCACTGATCGGCTCGGTGTGTACGTCATCCGCGACTCCGCAGGGGCGCCCATCAAGTTGACCCCGGGGCAGACGTTCATCCAGGTTTCGCGAGCCGAAAAGCTGGCGATCATCGGCTCGGGTGTCGATCCGGAGACCATCGACTACCCGTGATCTTGCCGCCGATCGGCAAGTGATCGGCATCAATCATCTAGCCGGACTGCTCGGCCCGAAGATCGCCTCGGTACGCTGTCGTCCATGTCGCAGCAGGATGTCCGCGGTTCGATGACGGTCAAGCGGGGCTTGGCCGAGATGCTCAAGGGTGGCGTGATCATGGATGTGGTCACTCCCGAACAGGCGAAGATCGCCGAAGACGCAGGAGCAGTCGCCGTGATGGCTCTCGAGCGCGTGCCGGCCGACATTCGTCGCGACGGTGGCGTGGCCCGCATGAGCGACCCCGAGATGATCGAAGGCATCAAGGCGGCCGTATCGATCCCGGTGATGGCGAAGGCGCGAATTGGCCACTTCGTCGAGGCGCAAATCCTCGAAGCACTCGGCGTCGATTTCATCGACGAGTCGGAAGTGCTCACCCCGGCCGACGAGACGCATCACATCGACAAACTCAAGTTCACCGTCCCGTTCGTGTGCGGTGCGACGAACCTGGGTGAAGCACTCCGTCGCATCGCCGAAGGTGCGGCGTTGATCCGATCGAAGGGTGAGGCCGGTACGGGCAACGTGGTCGAAGCCGTTCGCCACTTGCGCAACATCACGGGTGACGTTCGACGGATCACTCAAGCGGACTCCGCCGAGTTGTTCGATTGGGCGAAGAAGTTGCAGGCGCCGCTCCCGCTCGTGCAAGAGATCGCAGAGACGGGTTCATTGCAGGTGCCGCTGTTCTGCGCAGGCGGAATCGCGACTCCTGCAGATGCCGCGCTGGCGATGCAACTCGGTGCCGAGTCGGTGTTCGTGGGATCGGGAATCTTCAAGAGCGACGATCCTGCTCCGCGTGCCAAAGCAATCGTCGAGGCCACGACCCACTTCAACAATCCCGACATCTTGGCCAAGGTGAGCCGCAACCTCGGCGCGCCGATGACCGGAATCGGCATGGACAAGGTCAACGAGCGCTACGCCGAGCGCGGCTGGTAACTACTTCGCGCCGTATGGCAGCGGTCAACATCGGTGTCCTTGCGCTGCAGGGTGCGTTTGCTGCCCATCAAGACGTGCTCCACGGACTTGGTTGCCGTACGCGACAAGTTCGTGAACCGCGAGATCTTGCGGGGTTGCAGGCATTGGTGATGCCGGGTGGTGAGTCGACAACCATGTCGAAGTTGTTGGTCACCTCCGAACTATTCGAGCCGGTGGCAGAAGCGATCCATGGCGGCCTGGCCGTGTTCGGCACGTGCGCGGGAATGATCCTGTTGGCGTCAGGGATCGAAGACGGTCGCCCGGATCAACGTTCGTTCGGTGTCCTCGACATCTCGGTGCAGCGCAACGCATACGGCCGACAGGTGGACAGCTTCGAGACCGATTTGCAGGTGGCCGGGCTCGACGACCCATTTCGGGCCGTGTTCATCCGCGCTCCGCGAGTGACTCGTATCGGTGCGGTTTCGGTGCTTGCCGAGCACGATGGTGAACCAGTTCTCGTACGGCAGGGAAAGGTGTGGGCCGCATCGTTCCACCCGGAGTTGTCCCAAGATGATCGCGTTCACCGCTTGTTCGTAGAGTGTGTGGAGAAGGAGTAACGATGTCTGGCCACTCCAAATGGGCAACGATCAAACGCAAGAAGGGTGCTCTCGACAAGGCGCGTGGCAAGACGTTCGCCAAGTTGGCACGTCAGCTCGAAGTTGCCACCCGAGAAGGCGGCGGAGATCCGAGCTCCAATGCCTCATTGCGCACGGTGGTCCTGAAGGCCAAGGCAGCGCAGATGACGAACGACGCGATCGAACGCGCAATCAAGCGCGGATCGGGTGTGCAGACCGGGGCGTCATACGAGTCGATCACCTATGAGGCATATGCGCCGGGCGGCGTGGCGATGTTGATCGAATGTCTTACCGACAACCGCAATCGAACCGCGTCCGACGTTCGCTCGTTGTTCAGCAAGTTCGGCGGAGCGATGGCCGAGCCGGGGGCGGTTGGTTGGCAGTTCACGCGACGCGGCATCGTCAACGTCTCTCGCGAGGTGAGTGAGGACGCGGTGATGACTGCGGCGCTCGAGGCAGGGGTGGATGACATCGTCGATGAGGGTGATTCGTGGAGGATCTTGTGCGATCCCGCCAACGTTTTCGAAGTGAAAGGTGCATTGGAATCAGCGGGCATCGCCGTGAACTCGGCAACGACGACGATGTTGTCGTCCATGTCGATCCAAGTGCAGGATGCCGCCGATGCCCGCGCCGTGTTGCGGATCATGGACGAGTTGGACGAGAACGATGACGTGCAGGACGTGTATTCCAACTTCGATATTTCCGAGGAGATGATGGCGGAGGCAGCATCGTGAGCGTCGCAGTGGGTGACCAAGCACCAGAGATCGAACTGCAAGGGACTGGTGGCGCCACCTATCGTCTCGCCGACTATCGCGGCAAGATCGTCGTCGTGGTCTTCTACCCAGGGGACAACACTCCGGTTTGCACACGACAACTGAACGCGTACAACGACGAGTTGGCCCAGTTCCGTGACATCGGTGCACAAGTGCTCGCGATTTCCGCACAGGACGTGGAGAGTCACGACGAGTTTTCTGAACGTCACGGCTTCGGCTTTCCGCTCCTCGCAGATACCGACAAACACGTGGCCAAGGCCTGGGGCGTGCTCGGACCGCTCGGCTTTCCCCGCCGCAGTGTCTTCATCGTCGACCAGCAAGGCATCATCCGCTACGTCCATCGGGCACTCGCAGGGGTGACCTATCGCCCGGTGGATGAACTGGTGGCGGCGATCAGGCGACTGGAGCACTGAGACGCGAATCCCTCGACCGGGTGGAGCCCCTCGGTAGAGTGAGAACATATGTTCGCCCATGAGCGTGACCACCGCGAGCGGGGTCAGTGGTGTCTGGGAATCGACCCGGGACTGACTCGCTGTGGTTATGCCGTGCTGTCACGGTCGACGGGTAGTCGAGTGGAGGCAGCAGCGCTCGGGGCGTTCACTACACCGAGTGACGATGCGCTCGCCGATCGACTGTATGCACTGCATCATGATGTGACGGCATTGCTCGACGAATTCTCTCCCGCTGAAGTGGCGATCGAGCGAGTGTTCTTCCAAAACAACGCAACGACGGCCATGGGCACTGCCCAGGCGAGCGCAATCGTCCTGCTTGCGGCACGAAGCCGAGGGATCGACGTGGTGCATTACACGCCGAGCCAAGTCAAGCTCGCGGTCGCCGGTTCAGGATCGGCGGACAAGGCTGCGATTCGTGCCATGGTGCGCAAGCGACTCGGTTTGTCGCGTGATCCTTCTCCGACCGACGCGGCAGATGCCGCAGCGGTGGCGTTGTGTCACCTCGCGAGTGCGCCACTTGCGCGAGCAGTTTCGGCGGGGCGTTCATGATCGGTTCGTTGCGTGGAGTGGTGCTCGAACGCACGTCGGACTCAACGGTGCTACTCGAAGTCGCCGGTGTGGGCTACCTCGTCAACGTCACGCCACGAACTCTCGCCGAATTGGAACCGACGTCACAGGCGTTCCTCCATGTTCATCACCACGTACGAGAGGACGCGGTCACGTTGTTCGGCTTTCGTGAGCGCACCGAACTCGTCGCGTTCCAAACGTTGCTCGGCGCACATGGAGTCGGCCCCACGATGGCGATGGCCATCCTCGCCACGCACTCGCCTCACGTGCTCGTCGACATCGT
>JBDKEO010000071.1:0-5426 GCA_039795205.1 Actinomycetota bacterium | reverse complement strand
ACGATGTCGAGGAAACGACCATCGCGGGCCGAGCGGGTATCGGCAGCCACGATGCGATAGTGCGGCTGCTTGGTCTTGCCCACTCGGGTGAGGCGAAGCTTTACGGACATGGCTGTGAGGCTATCGGGGGCGAAGCGGTGAGCCCAACGCCGCCCCGAGGTTGGCCAACCCCTTGCCGCCCTTACCCCCACCCATCTTCTTCATCATTTTCTGCATTTCGGAGAACTGCTTCACCAACCGATTGACATCGGCCACCTGGGTGCCACTGCCCTGCGCGATGCGTGTGCGCCGTGAACCGTTGATGATGTCCGGTCGGCGTCGCTCTTCGGGAGTCATCGAATGAATGATCGCTTCAGTCACCTTCAACATGTCATCGGGGACGCTTGCGTTCTTCATCTCTTTTGGCACCCCGGGCAACATGCCGAGCACACCCGACAGCGGGCCCATCTTCTTCAGTTGCTGGAGTTGATCCAGGAAGTCATCGAGCGTGAACTCGCCCTCCATCAACTTCGCGGCCGCGGCTTCGGCTTGATCCTTCTCGAAGACCTTCTCTGCTTGCTCGATCAGGGTGAGCACGTCGCCCATGCCGAGAATGCGGCTGGCCATGCGATCTGGGTGGAACTGCTCGAATGCGTCGATCTTCTCGCCGGTGGCAGCGAATGCAACCGGCTTGCCGATCACTTCTTTCACCGACAGCGCCGCACCACCGCGAGCATCACCGTCGAGCTTGGAGAGGATCACAGCCGAGATCGACAACGTCTCGTCGAACGACTTGGCCACCGTGACGGCGTCCTGACCGGTCATTGCATCGACGACGAGGAACGTGAAGTGCGGCGACACCACGTTCGAAATCTCGGCGACTTCACGCATCATCGCTTCGTCGATGGCGAGGCGTCCGGCGGTGTCGACGATGAGCACGTCACGACCGAGCCTGCGTGCCTCTGCGAGACCATTGCGTGCCACCGATACGGGATCACTCGCTTCGGAGAACACCGGCACACCAATCTGTGCGCCGAGCACTCGCAGCTGCTCGACAGCGGCGGGGCGTTGCAGGTCGGCTCCCACGAGCATCGGGTTGCGTCCCTGCGACTTGAACCAATTGGCCAACTTCGCCGCACTCGTCGTCTTACCCGAGCCTTGCAAACCCGCCATCAACACGACGGTGGGCGGCTGCGACGCATAGGTGATCTTGAACGACTCGCCACCAAGGATTGCGACCAGTTCTTCATTGACGATCTTGACCACTTGCTGGCCGGGGTCGAGTGCCTGTGACACCTGTGAACCAATCGCACGCACACGGACTCGATCGACGAATGCGCGCGCCACACGGACGTTGACGTCGGCCTCGAGCAACGCGGTGCGGATCTCCGCAAGCATCTCGTCGACGTCCTTCTCGGTGAGCCGACCCTTGCTGCGGATCCGCTTGAAGACTCCGCCGAGACGATCGCCGAGTGTGTCGAACATGGTGACGGGCAGGCTACTAGCGAGTGGAAATCGCGCTCAGTCGAAGAGTGCGGCGACGAACTCTTCGGGATCGAAGGCGACGAGATCGTCGATCGTTTCGCCGAGGCCTACCAGCTTCACCGGAATACCGAGTTCGGTTTCGATCGCGAACACGATGCCGCCCTTGGCCGAGCCATCCATCTTCGTGAGCACCACACCGGTCACCTGCGTGGCATCAGCGAACTGCTTGGCCTGTGACAAACCGTTCTGACCCGTCGTCGCGTCGATCACGAGGAGCACTTCGGTCACCTTGCCTGCACCTTTTTCCGCCACGCGACGAACCTTGCGCAACTCTTCCATCAGGTTGACGTTGCTCTGCAGACGCCCCGCGGTGTCGGCAAGCACGAGGTCGATCTTGCGCGACTCGGCACGCTGCACCGCATCGAAGATGACCGACGATGGATCGCCTCCCTCGCTACCGCGAACGATGTCGGCACCCGAACGCTCGGCCCACATGGCGAGTTGCTCCCCTGCTGCGGCGCGGAACGTGTCGCCCGCCGCCATCAACACCGAACGACCGGCGGCGCGCTGCTGTGCGGAGATCTTGCCGAGCGAGGTCGTCTTGCCGGCGCCGTTCACGCCCACCATCAACCAGATGTTCGGCGCATTGAGTGTCGAGTCGAAGTGCAACGATCGATCTGCGCCGGCGAGACGTGCACTCATTAGCTCGCGCAAAGCCGACACTAGATCCGACGAGCGTTCGATTTCCTTCGCCGCAACTTTGTCCTTCAACTCATCGAGGAGACCGCGCGACACATGCACGCCGACATCAGCAAGGAGCAGTGCTTCCTCCAAGTCGTCCCACGCCGCTTGCTCGATGGCACCGCGTGAGAGCACAGAGGTCATGGCCCCCGAGAAGTTGGCGCGTGCTTTGGCCAGGCGATCGCGAACGCTGCGTTGCTCGGCAACGACAGATGGCTCGGGGACGGCCGGTGACTCGACGACGGGCGCAGCCACAGCGGGCTCCTCCACCGCAGTCGGCGTCTCCACGACAGGAGGGGGAGCCACTGCAGGGCGTGCAGGTTGCGAGCGACGCCGAGAGATGAATACGACACCAAAGCCGAACACGAGTCCGACTACGGCAAGTGCAAGGAAGAGAATCTGCAGTGAATTCTGCGACATGACGCCTACACGCTAGGCAGAGGCGCGGCTGGCGCGCTCGACGACCACCTTCGACGAGCCACCTGGCTGCATCGTGACGCCGAGAAGGCAGTCGCCGGCCTCCATCGTGCGCTTCTGGTGGCTGACGATCAAGAGCTGTGCGTCCTTACGGAACTCGCTCACGAGGCTCAAGAAACGCAGCAGGTTCACGTCGTCGAGGGCCGCTTCGACTTCGTCCATCACATAGAACGGGGACGGTCGCGAACGGAACACTGCAAAGAGGAACGCGAGTGCGGTGAGCGAACGCTCACCACCCGAGAGCAGCGACAACTTCTTGATGTTCTTGCCACTCGGCTTTGCCTCCACCTCGATGCCCGTGTTCAACAGGTCGTGCGGTGCAGTGAGCATCAACTTGCCGGCGCCGCCCGGGAAGAGCATCGAGAACAACTTGTCAAAGTTGTCGCTCACGTCGGCGAACGCCGAAGCGAAGGTGGACTGAATCTCGAGATCCACCTGCTTGATCACCTTGATCAATTCGCGGCGGGTGTTCTTGACGTCTTCCAACTGCTCTTCAAGGAAGGTGTTGCGCTTCTGCAATTCCTCGAACTCCTGCAAAGCGAGCGGATTGATCGGCCCCATCAGACGCAGTTCGCGCTCGAGTTCGCGGACGCGGGCAATCGGTGACACGCCTTCGGGCAGTTCGGGCATCGGTGCCTCGATTGCGGCTTCGGGTTCGATCGAGTGGTCGCGACGGAGGGTTTCGATCGTCGCCTCCATACGCATCTTCACCTCGGCTTCTTCCACCTCGATGCGACGGTTGCGCTCCCGGCGCTCCTCGAGCTGCTGCTCCTTGCCTGCGCGCTCCTTGCGGGCTTCGTCCAGGCGCTGCGAAATGGCGCGCACTTCGTCGCTCTGTCGGCGGCGAACCTCGTTCAACTCGCCTTGACGAATGTCGAGGGCCGTGGCGTGCTTCTCCACCAAGTCGCTCAGGCGAACGAGGGCGGTGAGGGTCGACTCGATACGACTACGGCGCTCGGCGGCCGCGTTGCGCGCTTCGGCATCTTGTGCGAGGCGTGATTCCACTTCCTCGAGACGCGAACGAAGGAACACACGTCGCTCCTGCAAACCTGCCGTCTTCACTTCGATGTCGTTACGCAACACCGAGAGCAATCCGTGCAGCTCGGCCTGCACTGAGCGAAGTTGGTCATACGAACTGCTCAGGCTGGCGTTGTTCGCCGCACTCGTCTCGCGTTGGCGCATGACGAGTACGCGCGCGGAAGTCTCCGCGTCGCGAGCCTGCGCCAAACGGGTACGCGCCTGCTGCACGTCCACTTCGGCCCTGGCGAGCGCGTCACGTGCGCGCTCGGCACGGACGACTGCTTCCTGTAAAGCTGCTGCCGTGACGGCTGCCGCGCCTACGCGCAGTCCGCTCGAGGCGAAGCGATCACCCTCGCCCGACACCACCACCACATCCGGGTGCGCGAGTGCCGCATCCACTGCGTCGGCCCACGACTGGATGAACACCACGCGGGACAACAACACGTCGAGGAGTCGATTGACCTGCACCTCGTTCTCGCCGGCCTTCGCGCGCACGTGGGCGCGCAGGCTCGAGGCATTGGCGATGATCGGCGTGGAAGGAACGGTGGTGATGGAGTTGAGCGCCAGCACCGCTCCGGCTTTGCCACCCTGGCGGAGCTCCTGCAATGCACGTTGTGCGGCATCGCGGCTCTTGGCCACCACGGCAGACAACGAATCACCGAGCGCCACCTGCACCGCCACTCGACGTTCGGCGTCGATTTCGATCAGTTGCTCGAGGGAACCGAGTGCACCGTCCACGTCGCGAATCGCCGAGACACCCGCGGCGTTGGCATCGAGCGCCAGTTGCAGCGCCTCGGCCTTCGCCGCTGCATTCGTGGCATCTGCCTGAGCGGTGGCGAACAGTGCAAGCGCGGAATCGAGCGTGGCCTCGGCGGCCGACCGTGCGCTTTCTGCATCGACCAGGCGTTGAGCCAATTCCCCCTCGTTGCGCGAGTCGGCGGCAACCGTGTTGCGCAGTCGATCGATGGCATCGTTCAGCGCGCGCACTTCGCCGTTGAGTGCGCCGATGCGTTCTGTTGCCTGACGCGCCTCTTCGAGCGTGGCCATCTGCTCTGCCCCACCGTCGGCACCGATTCGAGCAATCGACGCGATTTGCTCTTCCACCTTGGTGAGTTCGTCACGCAAGCTCGCCGAATCTGCTTCGAGCGTGGCCACGACACCGGAGTCCATCAACTGTCCGCGATCACGCTCCACCGAACGACGACGCTCGGCGAGAACGGCAAGCAATCCCTTGGCTCGCCCGCGCAACTGCTCGATTCGCACCAACTCGTCGTTGATGCCCGAGTCGCCACGTGCAGACAGCTGAGCCTCGGCAGCCATCACGGTGGAGTCGAGCGCGGTGAGCGATGCGCGAATGGCCCGCTCTGCTTCTTCACCCTCATGGCGATCGCCAGAGAGGCTGGTGAGACGCGACTTGAACGATTGCAGTTCGCGGCCGAGCAGATGCGTCTGCAACGCACGCATCTCCTCGACGAGTGAGCCGTGTCTACGAGCAGCGTCCGCTTGGCGCTCGAGCGGTTTCAAGTTGCGTCGCACTTCGCGCAACAAGTCCTGTGCGCGCAGCAAGTTTGCTTCTGTGCCTTCGAGTCGACGCTGGGCCTTCTCGCGACGCTTGCGGTGCTTCAACACACCTGCCGCTTCTTCGATGATCGCGCGACGATCTTCGGGTCGCGCGTTCAACACCGCATCGATTTGTCCCTGACTGATGATGACGTGCTGTTGTC